>JAEDGN010000104.1 GCA_016297495.1 Coprococcus sp. | reverse complement strand
CTGGTGTTTTTTAAAACTTAAGGCGGCAAGGAAGAGGGTCAGCGCAGATATGATCACATATGCCAGTACGATCATGGTCAAGAGATTCAGAACAATATTTCCGAAGGACCAGGAGAAGTACTGTTTGAACTGTGATAATCCTGAAAGGGCCTGATAGGGGAGCAGCTGCAGGATATGGCTGGACAGGCTGGTTCTGCCTGTCCCCGTGAATACAGGAACAAATATGATCAGCACATCAATGATGAGTACCGGATAGGGTGATCTCATTTTCGCTGAGAGCAGCAGGGTCAGGGAGGCCAATCCAAGCATGACAATAAAGGCAATGGCGAGAGTAATAAAGATGGCTTCTGCAAATGTCAGATCATAGGGGCAGGTGCTGTCCATGATCTGCAGCGGCAGACTGCCGCCTTCCATGCCGAAGGTTATCAGAGAAATAAGTAACGCGGAGGCAGCATTAACGGTAAATACAACGGTTCCGAACAGGATGGCGGCGATTATTTTAGCGGTAACGGTCTTGCTTTTTCCATATCTTGTGGACAGAATAATAGCATCCGTGCCTGTCTGGTATTCACTGGCAAAAACAGGCGCGATGGCTATACAGATACCAAGCATGCAGATAATAAGCATTCCCGCTGTATCACCAAAGTTTGCCCATCCAAGAACATAGCCATATTCGTAAGGTGATGTGACAGCCAGACTTTTGTTTAACCAGTATTGCTGTTCACTTTTATTCAGGTAAGTATTGTCTGTTATGCGCTGTTGGACCGTTTCATTTCTTGCTGCATAAAATCTGGAGATGTCATCAGGGGCAATACTCCGGATGTTGATTGCCCCCAGTCCATTGTAATTGTAGGTGTTGCCGATCATATTCAGATAGCTCTGGCGAGGCGCCAGATATCCGAAGTATATTTCATCTGTAAAGGATACCTCGCCGCCCCTTTCTGTAATCAGATGATCCGGATCAGAGGCAATCATCTGATATTCCTCAATATCCCGGGCTATGCGTTCTTCGGTTAAAGTTCCAGCCAGGGCATTGTAACATTTCTTTTTGTAGGAAACGGCCTCGCCTTTTGTCAGCATGATGCCATTTTCATCCCATGCACGGTACTGAATGAACGGCAGGCTGAAAAAAAGGACGGTGGCGAAAAAACAGTATAAAGTCACAAAAATGTTCATCCTTTTTCTGTATATTTTCTTAAATTCCAGTCGAATCAATTCAGTCATTGGTTGTTTTCCTCCCTGTCTTTGTTTTGAAAATAGTATAGATATAAATCCTCCAGAGTCGGCTCCGTAAGTATGGCATTGTCAAATGGTTTTTCATCGGCCACAATACGGACAGTCACATATTTTGTTCCGTTATGATGGAGATTAACAACAGTGCAGCAGGTATTTAATTTGTCTGCCTGTTCTCGTAAAAGATGACAGATCCAGACCTTCCCGTCCATTGCATGGATAATTTCATCTGTCGGCCGGGAGAGAAGAAGCTTTCCGTTTTTCATCAGCAGGATATGGTCGGCAATGTATTCCACATCGGATACAATATGGGTGGACAGGATGACAATTTTGTCCTTTGCCAGATCAGCGATCAGGTTGCGGAAGCGGACCCGTTCTTTTGGGTCCAGGCCGACAGTGGGTTCGTCCAATATAAGCAGATCCGGATTGCCCAGCACTGCCTGCGCGATGCCAAGCCTGCGTTTCATGCCTCCGGAAAAAGTCCGGATTTTTTTGTCAGCCACATCCGTAAGAGAGACCATCTCAAGGAGATTTGCGGTCTGCTTTCTGTCAAAAGGTTTTCGAATACCTTTCAGGGCAGCGATATACGCCATGAATTCCCTGGCTGTGAAGTCCGGATAGTAACCAAAGCTTTGGGGAAGATAGCCCAGATGGCAGCGATAATCTTCACCCATGGCAGTAATGGAAATGCCATCGGCGGTGATACGGCCGGCAGTGGGGGAGAGTACATCACAGATCATACGCATTAAGGTTGTCTTGCCTGCACCATTTGCTCCCAGCAGGCCGTAGATTCCCGGTTCAAAAACAACGCTGAATTTATCTACTGCTGTTTTTGAACCATATTGTTTTGTAAGGTTATTCAATTCAAGTTTCATAGTGTACCTCCATTCGGTAAAAATTAAAGCCCTTTTCCAGTCATTATTTTACCGGAAAAGGGCCATGAAGACTTTAATATGAAATTGATGAATTTCTAAGAAAGTATTAATGTATTTCTTGTGCGACATTCGCTCGATGGACAGCAGGCAGAGTGATGATAAATGTAACGGTATCATTTTCACTGGAAGCTGTAATGCTGCCGTCATGGAGGGTTATAATTTCTCTCGCGATGGCCAGCCCAAGGCCCGTTCCACCTTTGCTGCTCGTTCTGGCATCGTCCAGACGATAGAACTTCTCAAAAATCATGGAAAGCTTTTCCTGCGGGATGTTCCTGCCTTCATTCTGAAAAGAGATAATGACGGAAATGTCCTTTTCTTCAGCTGAAATAATGATTTCTGTATTCGGAAAACTATAGGCGGCTGCGTTTTTCAGAATATTATTGAATACCCTTGCCAGCTGATCAGGATCGGCTTCAATGGTCAGATTTTCATCTGCCTTTAACAGCACCGAATTGCCGTTTGCAGAAAGTACAGGGGACAGCTCGTCGGAGAGCTGAACCAGCATATAATAGAGGTCAATGGTCTTCTTTTCAATGGAAATCTGCTGCAGATTATACCTTGTAATCTCAAAAAATTCGTTGATCATTTTCTCCAGACGGTAAGCTTTGTCAATGGCAATATGCAGATATTTTGCCTTTTGCTCTGCAGGCATATCCGGTGCTTCTTCCAGAAGACTCAGATAACCTATGACAGAGGTCAGCGGGGTTTTCAGGTCATGGGCCAGATAGGCCACCAGATCATTGCGGCGACTGGCCTCTGTTTGGAGGGATTGCTCACTGCGCTGCACGGCAGTTTTGATTTCCGCCATCTCTGCGGCAATTTCAGCATATTCCGGCGGAAATATGCCGGCAATATCTGCGGAATTGTTCATATAGAGATGAATCAGCCGGCTGGCTTCTGTGATGCATTTCTGCCTGCTTTTTCCGGAGGTAAAATGTGCAGTTATATAAAGGCTGATGATCCAGAGAATAGTCATTCCAATGAGGAGATATAACAGCAATTTTTTAATTTTATACCAGAGAGGAACCTGAGCGATAATTTCACTCCTGTTCACAGGATCATATCGGTTTTCCATAATCATAAAATGCTCTTCAAACCATTCAACAAAAGAGCCATTCCATACGTAATCTATGAGATAGTAGAGTACCAGACAAAGAACGGCTGCAATGATGATGGTGATGATGATGGACAGTATTTTTTTATATTTTTTATTTTCAGTGCTATTTTTCAATTTTATAACCTACTCCCCAGATAGTTTTAATATATTTTGGATGGTCGACAGTATCCTTCAGCTTTTCACGCAGGTGACGGATATGGACGGTGATGGTGTTGTTGCTTTTGGTGTAATATTCATCCTGCCAGATCTGATGAAACAAGCTTTCGGCACTGACCACGCTGCCTTTATTCTCCAGCAGGATGCGAAGTATGGAAAATTCAGTGGGCGTCAGTATAAGGGGATGTTCATTCAGCAGACATTCGTGGGTTCTGATATTCATGATCAGTCCGGAATGGCTTAGAACATCTTCAGGAATTTCCTCCGCATGGGCGGGATTGTATTTCTTATACCGGCGAAGCTGGGCTTTGACCCGTGCAACCATTTCGAGGGGGCGAAAAGGCTTGGTAATATAATCATCCGCTCCGAGGGTGAGTCCATTGATCTTGTCCATCTCTGAATCTTTAGCGGTCAGCATGATGACGGGGTAATTGTATTGTTCACGTATCTTCCGGCATAATGTCAAGCCGTCGATGCCAGGCAGCATGATGTCAAGAATGGCGAGGTCAAACTCTGTGGTGCGGATGCATGACAGGGCTTCTGCAGAGGAATAGAACTTATATACAGTATAATTCTCATTTTTCAGATAGACTTCAATTAAGTCTGCAATTTCAATTTCATCATCAACGATCAGTATCTTATCAGTCATATGAATCGATCCTTTCTGTAAGGTATCTTTTATTTTATCAGATGAGGAGAGGAGATGTATTAAGAAATCCTTAAGAAAAGATTCTCCTATAGCGTTGTCTTCATGAAATAAATTATCTCTCAAAAGAACAAATATTGAAAGATAAAAATAAACAGCGAAATATTCATGGAGAAATAGCTTCGCTGTCTTTATCTTATGTATGTAATAGCCTAAGCAAAGGCGCAGTTCATCTTGGTTTCAATCCACAGTCGGTATCTTCGGAGTCTGACATACCGGAAATATCGGCTATAATTTGACCTCATGGCAGCAGGGGATACCGATTTTTCTCCGCCCACCACTGCCGTTAAACTTCTTTTATCAATTCATCTCACTGCCTATCATCTTGTCAATAAGGTTGATGCGATTCTCTGCAAGAATACGGATATGGTGATTGGTTTCGGTTTCAAGAAGGACTTCAATATTATTGACACGAGATTCCAGTTTATCAAACCGGAGTTCAAGTTTATCGAAACGTGGTTCGAACCTGTCGAATCTGGTCTCGAGCTTGTCAAACCGGAATTCCAGCTTGTATAGTCGCTCGCTTGTACGGTCTGCCTGCTTATGAAGTGCAGTCACTTCATTCTGCAAATCATTGACATTCGCCTTCAGTGTGGACACGTCAGCTTTCAGTGTGGACACGTCAGCTTTCAGTGTGGATACATCGGCCTTCAGTGTGGCTACGTCACCTTTTAGTGTCGAAACATCTGATTTGACTGTGGTCAGTTCTGATAAAATCAAGTCGAGCTTTTGTGAATCTGTCATATGAGTCCCCTCCTTCTGTGATTGTAGAAAAAGTATAGCATGGGAGAAGAGAGAAGTCCATATTTAACATTTTTGAAATAATGGATGTGACATTTGTAAAGATATTGTAAAAGATATAATTATTTGATTTCTGGTTCAAGATTGTTAAATTCCTCCGTATTAAAGAAATCGCATAATGTGATTCCAAGTCCATCACAAATCATTTTAATTGTTATCAGTTTTGGGTTGGTACTTTTGCCATATAAAATATTTTTGATACTGGAGGGAGGCAAAGCCGATAATGTCGCCAGTCTGTTAATGGTAATATTGTGTTGTCCACAAAGCTGCAAAATACGATTTTTAGTAGCAGTATAAGTATCCATGATATCACTCCTTTGTAACCATTTTAGAGGTATTTTATTGACAAAGTAGGCTATCTGTGCTACTATATAGGCTATACATAGCCTAAAACATTATACTAAAGTTAAAAGATTAGTCCTTGATATGATGAGTGAATGCAGTTTACTAATTTAAAGATGTATGTTGCA
>JAEDGN010000036.1 GCA_016297495.1 Coprococcus sp. | reverse complement strand
TCATCTTTCTACCTCCTACTGAGAAATGCAGTTATGTGCAAAATAAAGGGCAGCATTGACAGCATTGGTAACAGCCGTCGATGTGATCGTCGCACCACTGATGGCATCGATCTCATTGTCTGCAGAAGCACCTGACTTGGTCAGGACAAGCTGTTCTGCATTCTTTCCGGTAAACTGATCCTTGAAAGCAGGTTCTTTGGCTTTCATGCCAAGGCCGGCCGTTTCTTCCAGAGTCAGGAAACCAATACCCGTAATCTCACCTTCACTGGTAATACCAACGGACAATTCAATTGTTCCGCCGTATCCATCCTTACTATAGACATTCAGCATATGTCCTATGACATTGCCCGATCCGTCTACAGCCTCCAGCACACTTTCAATACCGGCATTACCAAGATCCAGACCGGATTCAGCCAGCACATTGCCAAAATCATCTACCTGCTCTGTCAGCGCATCATTATTCTGGAAATTCGCAGCTTCTGCGTAAACAACCTTGTAGGTCTCCAGCTGGGCCGCGATCTGCTGCTGCTCGATGGTCGTCTTGGTCATCCCGTATACAGCGCCGAGGCACAGACCGGATATCAGGGTAATAATAAATAATTTAACAGCATCTTTCATAAATCCGCCCATATTACCTGGCCTCCTTTCCAAATGCTTTCGGAAGGGTTACCTTTTCAATCAGAGGAACAAGAATATTACAGAAGATGATCGCATAGGATACGCCCTCTGCAGAACCGCCCCACAGACGGAAGACAGCTGTCAGCACACCAAGCAGGATACCAAAGAGGATTCTTCCGTTCTTCGTTACAGGGCTTGTAACATAATCCGTTGCCATAAAGAAAGCACCGAAGATCAGACCGCCGCTGCATACCTGGGCCAATGTATAATGGATATCCATGCCGCCAAATAAAAACATCATGATCGCAAAGGTCAGGATATAGGTTCCAGGAATATGTAAGGTAATAACCTTCTTCACCAGCAGATAAACCGCACCGATAAGCAGCGCCAGTACGGATACCTCACCGATGGTTCCCGGAATCATTCCGAAGAAGGATGCCGCCACACTGACAGACTGGCCGTTTCTCATTACTGCCAGCGGTGTTGCTGTGCTGACACCATCAACGGTAAAGGTTGACATTCTTCCTGCAAATGAAATGAGAAGGAAGCATCTGGCCGCCAGCGCCGGATTCATAAAGTTCTGTCCAAGACCGCCAAACAGCTGCTTAACAACAATAATCGCAAATACACCACCCAGCATCGGTATCCACAGCGGAACTTCCGGCGGCATATTCAATGCAAGGATGAGGCCTGTTACCAGTGCACTGCCGTCACTGACCGTTACCGGCCTTCCCATCAGGCTCTCATACACATATTCACTCAGCATACAGGTGGCCACAGTCACCAGTATGATCAGCAATGACTTTATTCCAAAATGATAAATACCGAATAAAGCGGCAGGAATCATCGCGATAGCCACATCATACATCAGAACCGGTGTCGTCACACTGCTTCTGACATGCGGCGACGCGGATACATTTAATAATTTACTCATGTCAGCTCCTCCTACGCTTTCTTCCTGCGGCTGGCCATAACAGCCTTTCGCGTTTCTTTAAAGGCCTGTGTCAGCTGCAGTCTGGCCGGGCAGATAAATGAGCAGCTTCCGCACTCCATACACTCCATGCCATTTAATTTTTCAAACTGCTCCAGATCATTCTTGATGGCTGCTCTGTACATCTTCTGCGGAACGATCCGGCTCGGACAAGCCTGAACACAGCGTCCGCACCGAATACAGGCCGTCGGTTCCTGGGCTGCCACCTCATCCTTCGTCAGACAGGTAAATGCTGATGAAGTCTTGGCAACCGGCACATTCAGATCAAACTGTGCCTGTCCCATCATCGTACCACCGGATATCACCTTCTCCGGTTCAACCGCAAAACCACCTGCTGCTTCAATCAGTTCCTGATAATTGGTTCCAAGACGTACCTCAAAATTCTTCGGATCCGCAACTGCTTCACCGGTAATGGTAATAATCTTACGGATCAGCGGTGTTGACTTGCAGACTGCCATATAAATAGAAGCAATTGTATCCACATTATCAACAATACAACCTGCATCTGCAGGAAGCATAGAGGAATTGATCTTTCTTCCGGTGACAGCATAGATCAGAGAACGTTCACCGCCCTGAGGATACTTTGTCTTCAGAGGGCACACCTCAATCTTTGTTTCATTTTTAACAATTTCTGACAGTTTTTTAATTGCTTCCGTTTTATTATCTTCAATACCAATAACCCCTTTGGCATTCGGGAATAATGCCAGCATGACCTTCAGTCCGCCGACGATCTTCTCTGCCTCCTCCAGCATCAGACGATAATCCGACGTCAGATACGGTTCACACTCAGCACCGTTGGCAATTACATATTCAATCTTGTCGGGCTCCTTCGGCATCAACTTCACATGGGTAGGGAATCCCGCACCTCCCAGACCAACAATACCGGCCTGTTTAACGGCATCCACAATCTCCTCCCTGGACATGGCAGAATAATCTCTTTCATTGCCAAATCCCTCCACTGTGGTGTAGCTGCCATCATTTTCCACAACAATACAGTCTGTCATCGTTCCATTTACGACCCGGCGTTTTTCAACAGCCTTAACCGTACCGGACACAGAACTCAGTACATTCGCAGAAATGAATCCACTGGCTTCTCCGATTATCTGACCCACAAGGACCTGATCGCCTTTTTTCACCAAAGGTCTGGCAGGTGCACCAATATGCTGTGACAATGGATACACCAGTTCACCCTTCGGCTCAAGCTTTACGATTGGCTTATCCTCGGAAAGCTTCTTCCCTTCAAACGGATGCACACCGCCTTTTTTACCAATTTTATGCACACTTTAACCAATTATCGTGTTAAACTAATAACGGGACAGGGGGACGGTTCTGTGTCCCTCTAATATGGGACACAGAACCGTCCCCCTGTCCCGAACTGCTGCCCGTTCCGGGTTCCGATTTTATGTCTTTTTCCTGTCCGTCGGAGGACTCATAGATTGTATCTTCTTTTCAACATCCTTATAGGACTTTCTGAACTTCTCCCCCTGTCTGGGTACTGCCTGATGATCATATAAAAAAGCCGTCATCTTTGCAGACAGCTGCTGCCTGACAGATGTCATATCATGCCTCCGTTACAATACTGCGACATTCTCCATACAGTATATGTCAATTCCGCCCTTATGGTTCTTCCTTTCTGAATGACCGGTTCTCCTCGATGTACAGCGCCCTCTCCGGATCGCGTCCTGCCACCAGGCGGCAGATCGGATTGCCTTTTGCAGTGAAACGTTCTTCATATTCAGTCATCACATTGCCTGCCACATATTCACTGTGATGGAGATCAAAGGTCACATTATCCAGCTGCCAGCCGGCTTCCTCCACCTGTTCCAGAGAGAAATCAAACAAATCCCTGTTATCCGTCTTGAAGATCACGCGCCCCTCCGGCGTAAGGATACGGTTATATCTGGACCAGTACTCCTTCGATGTCAGACGTCTTTTCGCATGTCTGTCCTTCGGCCATGGGTCCGAAAAATTCAGATAGATCCTGTCCACCTCATTCTCCGCAAAAACATCCGTGATATCTTCTGCATCCATACGCAGGAAGAAAATATTATCCCCGCCGCATGTATGATATTTCTCCAGTGCACGTACAAGCACACTGGAATATTTTTCTATGCCTATATAATTAATACCGGGATTCTGTTCAGCCAGCGTCATAATAAACTTTCCCTTGCCCATCCCCACTTCTATATGAATGGGATGATCATTGCCAAAAAGCTCATGCCAGCGGCCTTTTTGTGCCCGCTGTTCCTCCGGATCGTGCAGCACACATTCATCGGCTGCAATCGTCTCCCTGGAACCTCTTACATTTCTGAGTCTCATATAAAACCTGCCTATTCGTTGGAATCCCGCTGCACAGCCAGCGCACCGGTTCTTGCCATTTCAATAATACCGAATGGCTGTATCAGCCTGATAAAACGGTCGATCTTGGTTGACTTGGCTGTCAGTTCAATGACCATGGATTTTGGGGACAGATCCACAATATGCGCACCCGTAACCGTACAGATCTGCATAATATCAGAACGGGTGGCATTGGTATAAGTCACCTTCACCAGCAGGAGCTCTCTCGTCACACACTTATTCTCTGCAAAACGACGTACCTTAATGACATCAATCTTCTTGTTCAGCTGCTTCTCGATCTGCTCCATGATCCTCTCATCTCCTGTGGAGATGATCGTCATGCTGGAAATGCCCCTGTCATCCGTCTCACCTACAGCGAGACTGTCAATATTGAATCCTCTTCTGGCAAATAATCCGGCGGTCTTGCTCAATACACCGGCTTTATTTTCTACCAGTACTGAAAATATTCCTCTCATCCGCCTACTCCTTTACCAAATCAAATGAATAAACCTCACACACCATCATTGCCGCGTGATCGCATGCCAGGAATTCATCAATCCTCTGCTCCATCTGTTCGTTATTCTCCAGATGGAAATATTGAAGCCCATAGGCTTCTGCTATCTTCTCAAAATCCGGACTTCCATCCAGTGAAACACCGCTGTAGCGGTCATGATAGGTATGATGCTGATATTCCCGCACCAGTCCCAGATAACCATTACGCATAATGACAAACTTGATCGGAAGCTTCCACTGCTGCATGGTTGCCAGTTCCATCAGAGACATCTGGAAGGAACCGTCACCGCAGACGGCTACTATCTGTCTGTCAGGAAGCGCAGCTCTTGCACCGATAGCCGCCGGAATAGAATAGCCCATCGTTCCGAAACCGCCTGTCGTCAGGAACCGGCCATGCTTCATGACATAATTGTCCGCCGACCAGAGCTGATTCTGTCCCACATCAGCCACATAAATGGCATCCTCATCCATCTTGCTGCTCAATGTCTGCACAAAGCGGCATGGATTGACAAAATCCGGATTGAAATGGCGCCTGTCCACATAGGCTGCCTTCTTCTCAGCCAACTCAGCGTTCCAGGCTTCATAATCGCCCGGAATATCAAATTTGAGCAGATTCTCAAATATCACATGCACATCACCGACCAGCGGTACTGTCGTTCCAAGATTCTTGCCGATCTCCGCCGGATCCACATCAATATGTACAATGGTCGTACTTCTGCGCTCCAGCTTGTACGGCTTCACAACAGCACGATCCGCCACCCTGGCGCCGACCAGCATCAGAACATCACATTCATGAACTGCATAATTGGCATGAGGCTTGCCATTCGTGCCAAGCATACCCATATAAAGCGGATCTTCATTCGGCATCACACCAATACCCATCATGGTGGATACGACCGGGATATGGAATTTGTCAGCGAACTCCCTCACTACCTGTTCACCATTGCCCAGAATCGCACCGCCTCCCACGCAGATCAGCGGTTTGCGTGCACGGGCAAGGGCATCCACAACCTTACGCATCTGAAGGCTATTTCCCTTAACTGTCGGCTTATATCCCCGGATGTTCACCTCCGTAACAGGTACATACTCGATCAGCTTCTGCTGGACATCCAGAGGCACATCAATCAGCACCGGGCCCCTGCGCCCTGTAGACGCAATATGAAAAGCTTCCTTAAAAATACGCGGAATATCCCTTCCGTCTCTCACAAGGTAGCTATATTTTACAAATGGTTCTGCGGCTCCTGTTATATCCGCCTCCTGAAATACATCCTTACCCAGCAGTTCGCTGGATACCTGTCCTGTAATGGCAATCAGAGGAATACTGTCTGCATAAGCTGTTGCCAGAGCTGTAATCAGGTTCGTTGCTCCCGGTCCCGATGTAGCCACACACACCGCCGGCTTTCTCGTCACCCTCGCATACCCGCTGGCCATATGACCGCCGTTCTGCTCTGCACGAACCAGTATATTCCGAATACCTGAATCATATAAACTGTCATAAAACGGACATATCGCCACACCCGGATAACCAAACACAGCCTTGATGCCCTCCGCTTCCAGGCATTTAACCATTACCTGTGCTCCCGTTAACATACTGTTACCTCCTGTACAATCTATTTCTCATATCCCCAATAATATATGATATTCCTGTCCCGGCCTTCTGCACCCATCAGGCCGCATCTTCCCTTCACCGTAGAATGTAATACATTTTATCACATTCCAGTGTGAGTGTAAAGAAATGTCATCTGTTTAACATACCTTTTTATTGCTCAGCCTTTATCAGATTTTTCTGCAGATCCATATATTCCATGATACTCCGGGCTATCTCCGCACCATTATCCCCATATATGGTCGCTTCAACAACACGGATTCTTTTGCCATTTTTAATGACCCTGGCCTCACAGATCAGTTTGCTGACTCCCATCGTCGGTCTAAGAAAATACATATTGCCTGACATCGTTGGCCCGCCGCTTCCACAGGAACCTGCCGCAAATCCCGAAACCGTATCAGCCAACGTGTACAGGCAGCCTCCATGAACCGTTCCGAGAGGATTCATATGTCGATCCTCAATAACAATCTCTCCCTTACAATAACCGATATCTCCGTCCGTAATTTCAATTCCCGCATCGTTGCCAAATGGATCGGATTCATTTGTCTTTCTATATTTCTCGATTATTTCTTTTTTATCCATTTTTTCAATCCCTTCCAGAAAGTTCGCTTAATGACTAGTGTAACACATGGTAAATTGTTATTCAATAATGTAATTTTGATATATTAGAAACGTAAATACCTGGCAAAATATGAGATTTGACATTTATGTCAAAATCCTATAGTATATTTTATAATACAGCATTTTCAAGGAGTCTGCTTATGAAAAAATTTTTTTCATTTTTTATTATCTGCTGCCTGATCTGCAGCATTCTGAATGTCAGGGCAGCCTATGCCTCCGAAACCACGGAACCTTCCTCTTCCGAACCCGAAACAGAGGCTGTTCCCGTCATTTTACCTACAGATAAGGTATCCACCGAAGATATTATCCTGTATTCCAGTTCCTGCTGCGTTATGGATGCAGACACCGGCGAAATCCTCTACTATAAAAACATGGATGAAAAACATTATCCCGCCAGTATCACCAAGGTACTCACAGGCCTGCTTCTCATAGAAAATGCCGCATTGGATGAAACGATTACCTTCTCACAGGATTGCTGGGAAGGTCTGAATTACTATAACGATATGAATATCGGTATTCTGGACGGCGAACAGCTGAGTGTGGAGGCAGCCCTGCATGCCATCCTGCTGTCCTCTGCCAACGAAGTCTGCAATGGTGCTGCCAAATATATCAGCGGTTCTGTTCAGGCTTTCTGTGACCTGATGAATGAACGGGCCGACGCACTGGGCTGCACAAATACACATTTTGTCAATCCAAACGGACTTCACGACAGGAATCACTACACGACCGCTCACGACATGGCCCTGATTGCACAGGCTGCCATTCAGAATCCTGTCTTCAGAAAGATCACCGGCACCTATGAATATCCGGTAGAATCCACCAATCTTCGTCCGGAAGGCTTTGTTCTTGGACACAAACACCGGATGCTGATGTATACAAATTATCATTATAATGCCTGCATCGGCGGCAAAACCGGCTATACGGAGGAAGCTAAAAATACACTGGTAACCTTTGCTGAAAAAAACGGTATGACGCTTGTATGTGTTGTCATGGAGAATTCCGACGGTCATATATATCCCGATACCATTCAGGCATTGGATTATTGTTTTGACAATTATAAAAAGCTCACATCCGGGTTTAATCCCACCGATGTTCCGGTCCGATCCGCCGCATGGACACCACTGCCCTTCGAAGGCTTCGATATTAACAGCGTCAGCTGCGTATCTGACCACACAGGCGATATCGTCATTTCGAAGGATTCCTCTGTGTCCTCACTCTCCAGCAGTTTTAACGCAGCAGACAGTTCCGCCAATCTGGCTCCGTACCGCACGGCACTCCGCAATTCCGGCACCATCATCTACACACAGGAGGATGGACAAACAGCCGGCAGCCAGCCTCTTTATTCCAGTATTGCGAATATGGACAATCATACACTGGAGGATGCAGCCGTTTCCGGAAGCGATGCCAATGACGATCCTGTTCCAACCTTCATTCAGCTTATAAATGATCAGGAAGCCGCAGACATCCAGACAGCTGATTTCTCAGATGATCCGATCCAGTATTGTATTGTCTTCCTGATGGATCATCAGATGATCGTCATACCGGCCCTTATCGCTGCCTTTTTTCTCCTGACACTTTTCTTTGTCTGGCTCCGGAGAATCCTGAAACGCAGGCATCACCGACGCAATTTTGAACGTCTTCGCAATGAACGTATGAAAAATAACATAAAAAACGAATAATATCCTTGTCGAATATGTCCGAACTTTAACAAATCTCTTGATTTAAAACGGAAGCGTGTTATAATGTGATTAAAGAATGTAGTGAATAGTCTACCTTTTTAACTACGTCTGTCGTTTTATTGTGAGGTGAATGTATGAACTGGGTTGCTCCGATTAAAGATGAAGAAACTCTGCAAAAATTTAGGGAGGCATTGCGCGCCGTTGACGACAAATATTATATATTATTTGAGATCGGAATTGGTACAGGCTTACAATTGCAGGATATCCTGCAATTCAGGGTGAAGGATGTACGCAATAAGGATGCGCTTCATGCCGTCATTGGCACACGCCAGATTGAGCGGATATTTCCATTGAAACCGGAACTTCAGGCTGTCATTGAAGATTTTATAGCAGGCAGGGATGATGATGAATATCTGATAACCGGGTATGCCAGCACAAACAAACCGCTGTCCCGGGAACAGGCATACCGCATCTTCAAACAGACTGGCAGTAAAATCGGCTTAAAATCCATCGGCACACAGACGATGCGCAAGACTTTCGCATGGCGTTACTATAAGGAAACCGGCGATATCCATTATATTCAGACTCTGCTGAATCATGCTTCGCCGAACATTACCTTCCGCTACATCGGCGAGAAACCGAATATCCAGGTGATCTATGACAAGATCACAGAGGATGAGAATCAAAAAGCCATGAATTACCTGCTGAATGACAAGCGCGGAATCAACGATATTGATATTATCATTGGTGAACTGAAACAGATTCGCAGGCAACTTTCCGGCAAAAAACAGTCTCCGGCCTTTTACGGCCGTGTAGATGCTCTTCTGGAACAGATGCATGATATTATTAAGGATTTTAATCAATAAAATTAACCACCGAAGGAAGGGCAAAAGGATTATCTACCTTTTGCCCTTCCTTCAGTTTCGCTCTTCTCTTCACTATGACCACCGCAGCCTTTCTGACGTTTCTCACGGCGCTTTTTCAAAACATCCGCTTTCATCTGGCGCAGTTTTCCGGCCCCTTCCTCATCGACCAGCCGCAAAGTCTTTACCACATAAAAGCGCTGTTCATCCGTCTTCTTGAGTCGGATCTTCCCCCGAATATAACCATGCTCCGGACAGCTGGCCAGACAATAATAGGCCTTGGTCCTGGCAGAGAACCAATGCATCTTCTTGCGGGCTGCCCGTCCACATTTATAACAGCGTGTTGAACGAACCTCCCTGTCAGCCATGGCCTCTTCTTTTGTTCTGAATTCTCTTGAAATATATTTATAATAGCTATCATAGGTCAGGTGGATCTCGTCCTTCTTCTCCTTCGGATTCTGGTAATAATCCACCGAATACAGCTTATCCGCTTCTTCCATATCCATCTTCCGGAATATCTCCGCCGTATAAGCAGCATCATTGACCGCCCGGTGAAAATGATCATCCTTCGGAAGCTGAAAATAATTCACCGCCGTTTCCAGGGATGCCGCCGCCTCATCATGGGCATAGAGCAGCCGGAACAGCTTCTGCACATTATAGTATCTGATGGGTCCCTCCAGAAGATCTTCCAGACCATAAAACTTCATATTACGCTGCAGTTCAACCAGATCCATATTCCCCCATGTACAAAAGGAAAAATCATCACCGCACCACAGCATGAAATCTACCAGTACATAGGGAAAAGGATCGCTGGCATTGAGTTCTTCCTGGGTGATTCCTGTCAAATCCTTCGTGACATAATGTAATTTTTTATAAACCTTCGGTCGGATCGTCTCACTGAACCGGTCTATCTCCTGCAGCTGTTCATTCAGCATCACCGCACCGATCTCAATAATCTCAAAAGGCATCTTCCGGTTCTCAGAACCTTTGCCGTAAGAACTCTGATTCCATTCAAAATCCACAACTACATAGTTCATGTTGTCAACTCCATCAGGTAACAAGAATAATATTAAAGCAATATCCGGACGCAATTTCGCCGCGCATGCTCGAAGAACTTCCAGTTCTTCTCACTCGCACATTATACCACGTTCATGTCTGATATACAAGTCATTCAGCCTTGCACCGTTGCAGCGAGTTACTCTAACTTTTTCTAAGAAAAATATAAAAACTATTAATTTGATTTATTGAACTTTATTATATATAATGTATTTGTAATCAATCAAAGCACGCAGTACTGCAAAACAGACTGATGAAGTCTGAACCATTCTCTATATAAATATTCCAGAAAGGAGTTTTCAAGATGGGCAAAATTTCATGCATTAAAATTAATGAACGTGATAATGTCGCCATCGCTGTAGATGCCATTCCTGCCGGCACAACGGTCATTGAAGGTGTCGTTGCCAACCAGGACATTCCTCAGGCACATAAAATTGCATTATGTGATATTCCTCAGGATGCGCCGGTTATCCGCTATGGTGTCGTACTGGGTTACGCCATCGACCCGATTAAGAAGGGCGACTGGATCAATGAGCATATGCTCCACCTTCCGGTTCCGCCTTCAGTTGACAATATGACCTTTGCCTCCAATATCGTGACAGAGCTTCCTGAACCTCCGGTCACCACATGGGAAGGCTACCGCAACCCGAACGGCGGACCTGCCGGCACAAGGAACATCCTGGGTATCAGCACAACCGTACAGTGTGTAACAGGTGTTTTAAATGTTGCTGTTAAGAAGATGAAGGAGGAACTTCTTCCTAAATATCCGAACGTAGACGATATTGTTCCGATCAATCATGCTTATGGCTGTGGTGTTGCTATCAACGCGCCTGAAGCAAAGATCCCGATCCGCGCACTCCGCAATCTGGCAAAGCATCCGAACTTTGGCGGTGAATTAATGGTCGTTTCCCTCGGATGTGAAAAACTGACGGTCGATATGCTCCTTGATGAAGCGGATATTTCTCCGGACAATGTGATTGTTCTTCAGGAACAGCAGGGCTTTGATGCCATGATCGATGCACTGATGGCAATGGCGGACAAAAAGCTCGCACGTCTGAATGAGAGAAGAAGAGAAACACTTCCTCTTTCTGATCTGCTCATCGGTATGCAGTGCGGCGGCAGTGATGCTTTTTCCGGTGTTACAGCCAACCCAAGCGCTGGCTATGCTGCAGATATGCTGGTAAAAGGCGGCGCTACCGTTATGTTCTCTGAAGTCACAGAAGTTCGTGATGGTGTCCATATCATTGGCGAACGCTGTATTAACGAAGAAGTCGGCAGGAAACTGGCCGATGAGATGAGATGGTATGATCATTACCTTGAAAACGGACAGGTTGACAGAAGTGCCAACCCGACTCCCGGCAATAAGAAGGGCGGTCTCGCCAATATCGTTGAGAAAGCCATGGGTTCCATTGCAAAATCCGGCAGTTCACCGATCGTAGAAGTCCTTTCTCCTGCAGAACGCCCGACCAAACATGGTCTGATCTATGCTGCAACCCCGGCCAGCGACATTGTCTGCGGACCTTGCCAGCTTGCA
Organism: Coprococcus sp.; assembly: GCA_016297495.1. Classification (GTDB taxonomy): domain Bacteria; phylum Bacillota; class Clostridia; order Lachnospirales; family Lachnospiraceae; genus Coprococcus_A. Next base: position 14,090 of record JAEDGN010000036.1, on the reverse strand, counting down.
TCCGGTATCGGACTTCAGGTATTTATGACAGGCCGCGGTACACCCTACGGACTGGCTATCGCACCGGTTATCAAAGTATGTTCAAGAAACGATATGAAGAATATGTGGCAGGATCTGATCGATGTCAACGCAGGTCCGATTGCAACAGGCGATTCAACGATCCCTGAAGTAGGCACAGAACTCTTCAGCCTGATTATTGATGTTGCCAGCGGCAGAAAACAGTCCTTTGCAGAAAAGTATAAACTGCATAACGATCTGTGCATCTTTAATCCGGCACCTATTACCTAAATTTTTACCTTCACTTAATATAGTTACCACTTTTTTTAACTCCCTCCCTTACATATATAGGAGAAGCCTCCCACCGGCAGCCAACCTGCTGCCGGAGAGAGGCTTCTCTCGCTTTCGTATGTAATTTACTGTCCCAGATTGATAACTTCTCCATCCTCAACCTGCTTCATCAGTTCCTTCGCCCTGTCCACTGTTGTCTGATCCGGTATCATGACATACGCATAAGCACTCATGGAATACGGCTTCCTTGAATCGCCTGTACCATCCACACTGTAGCTGACAATATTCCAGCTTCCGCCATCAGCCAGCTGATCCCTTACCAGCTCCGCAATCTTGTCATAAGAGAAGTTCGTCTCAAAACATCCTTCAACTGCAGAAAGCACACTGGTATAACTGCTCAGAAGCTCCGGTGACAAGGCCTTCTTCATGACAGCTCTGATAACCTCCATCTGATTCTTGCCTCGCTGACGGTCACCCTCTGCAAAGGCATAACGCTCCCTCGCAAAGGCAAGGGCTGCACTTCCATCCACATGATTGCTTCCCTTCGTGAACGTATAACCTCCCGTACTAAAATCATAGTCGGAATTGACATCAATACCTCCAAGAGCATCAATAATTTTAATGAAACCGGCAAAATTCACTCTGAAATATTTGTCAAGCGGTATATCATACAACATGCCCAGTGTATCCATGGAAACATCAACACCATAGATGCCTGCATGGGTCAGCTTATCCGGCACGCCATTGGAAATGGACAACGGTACAAAATAATCACGCGGTGTAGATACAAGCAGCACCTGTCTTGTATCCGTATTGATCGTTGCGATAATATTCACATCGCTTCGTGTATTGATAATGGCACTGCCCCTCGTATCAATACCACTGATGTAGAGACGGATGATATTATCCGGATCCTCTTTCTTCGGCACATCACTTGTACTGTCCTTCTTATCCTCGATAACCGTATCCACTGCCAGAAGCTCAATTTCCCGAATCTCTTCGGAAATGTTCTCATAGCCTTCCATCTCCTCCAGAACCGGCAGATAAGCATGGTTCAGAATAATAACACCGCATTCTTTATTCATCAGGCTGTCCACCAGTTCCATGACACCTGCCTGGGCCTTCACCTCGATGGAAGATCCCAGCGTCTCATTGATCTGCTTCACAGCCCCCTCTGTATTCTCCTTGTCAAGATCGCTCAATGTACCAAAAATATATCCTCTTGTATCTTCAATAACCTGAGCCGGATCATCCGCCCGGACATAGATACCTATCTGAGAAGTCTTCGTACTCACTCCGGATATTCTCGTCAGTGTATTATATGTCTTCAATATATACAGATTGCCTACAACCAATACAATCAGCATCAGAACAGCCAGAAGCGAGCCAATGGCAAAAAGTGCCTTCTTTCTCGCGTCTCCTGTCAGCAGGCCTATGATCAAAACGCCCGTCAGCAGTACCAGTCCTCCGGCAAAAAGCAAATGAACAGGCAATAACTTCGTCACAGCCAACAGGCCCAGAAACTCAAATGCTATCAATAATAAAACAACCAGAATCACGAGTCCGGGAACCCGTGCCTTTCTCTTACGCCCTTTGCTCAATCTCTTCACCCTCCATAAAATTGACTTTTTCATCCCTCTATCTTATCACAACAATAATTAATGTGCAAGCTACACGGAGCCTTTATGCTGCAGTACAACCTTTACTGTCCGAAAGAGGATCTTAATATCCAGCCGGAGATTCCAGTCATTAATATACTGATTATCCAGCGCCACCACCTCTTCAAAATCTGTGATGTCACTTCTTCCGCTGATCTGCCACATTCCTGTCAGTCCAGGCTTAATGGCCAGCCGCACCCGATGATGATTCTCATACTGTTCATACTCATCCACTGTCGGCGGTCTTGTCCCCACCAGGCTCATATCGCCCTTTAACACATTCCAGAACTGAGGGAATTCATCGATGGACGTTTTGCGCATCAGTCTGCCGATGGGAATGATCCTCGGATCATTATCCATCTTAAACATCAATCCATTCATCTTATTCTGATCCATCAATTCCTTTTTCCGCTTCTCCGCATCCGGATACATGGAACGGAACTTGTACATCTTAAACCTGCGTCCATTTCTCCCTACCCTTTCCTGGGCAAAGAAAATCGGTCCCGGTGACTGTATATAAATAATCGGCGCAAATATGACAAACAGAATCGCCGTCAAAATCAGTCCCACAATACCCCCGGCGATATCCATCATCCGCTTCATCACCATCTGATAGAATGTGGCGGTCTTGATACTGGTCGTCAGCACTGCACATCCACTCATATTATGTACAATGGGATTCGGAAGCTGTCCCTGCCCCAGATCCATGTTAATATTGATATGAACCGTAATCCCCATCTCCAGCAGATCCTCTGTGATGGTCAGACGTTCCTGGTTATTCCCGTCAATATTGAGAAATACCTCATCCACAACCTCCTTTTTCAGATACTGAAAAAGCTCATCCATATCCGCCACGACAGGAATATTGTTAATAGTCCTCCCTTTCATCGGACGGTCATAAACAACCGCACCTGTTATTTTATATTCTTTATACCACTCTGACCGCAGTCTCCCGATGCATGCCTCCAATCCGGCATATTCGCTGATCACCAGCAGGTGCGTCCTCTCCTTACTATTAACCATTCTACGGCGAACCACCCGTTTCCACATCAGATGCGCGCTATAAGTCAATACTGTATTGATGATCAGAAGATACCCAAATACAAGTCTGGAATACTTTGGCTGCGATTTTGTCACAAACATAAAAGTAAAGGCAGCAGCCAGCACGATGGCATTCTGTATCAGAACATACTTCAGCTCCACCAGATAGCCCCTTCGGAGAATATCATTATAATTATTCCCCTGCAGTGCCACCATTACCTGTAAAAGAATGAGCACACCAAGCATACTCAGAAAAGCAGCATTCGCCCTCAGAGAATGCCAGCCATCCCGAATGATGGTAGCCATCGTATATGAAATGATAAGCATGATAATATCCAGTATAAGAAAATCCAGATGCTTGATAATACTTTTCTGCTGTTTACGATACATATCTATCCCCGCCTGTAAAATTATCTGATACTTCTGTCTAAATATTAGCACATTTCCACGTAAAAATATACAGTAAATAAAAAAGAAAAGCCATTCACAGTTGTTTGAAAGCTTCAAATATGCTAAATTATTCCTATCCGGTAACCTTAAACTCTGGAATACTAGCAGCAATTAGCACTCCAGCAAACTAAAATAATAGTACAGGAGATTATGAACAATGTGCAAATTTAAAAAATTATTAGTTGTATTACTGACAATAGCTTTACTATTGCCGCTCTGTCCTGACCCGGTCAGGGCCGGTGAAATAAAACCTGCAGATACAGCGCCGTCTGAAGTAACGAACACCATAGTAACATATATAAACCCTCTATATGAGGATGTCATAGATATTTCTGATCTGAACGAACCTTCGGACAGTCATATTTCAGCCTATAAAGCATCCGAGTATTACGCATCGATCAATGAAGCCGCCGGATATATGCGTTCACAGATGAAACAGCGTTCAGAAACCATCGAAGTCGGGCTGCAGTCTGAGATAGAAGATGAGGGAGCAGACGAGGAAAAAATCAAAAACATCATTATAGATATGGCTAAAAGCATTGCAGACAAAGCCCTGATCCATACCGGCAACCCCACAGAAGGCGACTATCTGCTCTGGCAGTACACCGGATGGAAATGTAGTATCGGTTATTATACGCAGGATTCTATCTACTATATAACCTACACCTACACCATGACTTACTATACAACTGCGGAGCAGGAAGAAGAACTGGATACAATGCTGGCTGAGGTCATGAATCAGCTGGATCTGGATCATCAAACAGATTATGAAAAAATGAAAAGCATATATGGCTACATCTGCGATAACGTTACTTACGATAACGAACATCTGGAAGATGATGACTATAAATTAAAATATACGGCTTACGCTGCCCTGATCAATAAAACAGCCGTTTGCCAGGGATATGCTGTCCTGCTTTACCGCATGTCCCTCGAAGTCGGAATAGATGCCAGACTTATTGCAGGCAAAGCCGGTGATACACCTCATGGATGGAACATCGCACAGATGGAAGGGTATTATTACAACCTTGACTCAACATGGGATGCCGGTGAAACAACTTATGATTACTTCCTGCGATGCAATGATAATTTTGACGGTCATACCCGTGATGAGGCTTATACAACAGATGAATTCAACAGTCAATATCCAATGGGAGATGAAGACTATCAGCCATCCGAGGACGAGCCTTCAGCAGAAAACCCATTTACAGATGTCAATGAAAGCGATTACTATTATGATGCTGTCATCTGGGCTTATGAGAATGGTATCGTGAGTGGAAAAGACGAAACCCATTTTTGTCCTTCGGATCCATGTACCCGTGCACAATCAGCTGCATTTCTCTGGAGGGCCAACAATGAACCTGAGCCTGTAACCACAGAGAATCCGTTTGAGGATGTCGAACCCTCTGATTATTATTATAAAGCTGTTTTATGGGCCTATGAAAACGGTATAACAAGTGGAAAAGACGAAAGCCATTTCCAGCCAGATGATACGGTCACAAGAAAAGAATTTGTGACTTTCCTCTGGCGATCAGCCGGTGAGCCGGAACCGGAGATAACAGAAAATCCATTTATAGACGTACCCGACGATCGATATTACACGAAAGCTGTCCTGTGGGCTTATGAAAATGATATAACAAAAGGCAAAGATGAAACCCATTTCCAGCCGGAGAATCAATGTATACGTGCACAGGTTGTATCTTTTCTCTATAGATTCTTTAATTAAATCCTATTAGTAGGAAATGAAACAGGAGGCGGTGAATTGCCGCCTCCCTTTTACTTATATTACTAATATTTTTTATACAATTCTATATATCCTTGTGAGTCCTTTCTAAGATTTTCAAAAATCTGTTCATCTCTGTACTTCAAAATCCTTGCGGGATTACCTCCGACAACTGCACATTTGGGAACATCCCGTGTCACGACTGACCCAGCGGCTATAACAGCACCATCTCCAATTGTAATTCCTGGAACGATCAGCACGCGCGCCCCTATCCACACATATTCTCCTACATGCACCGACTTATCTACAATCCTCTCATCATAGGGCAGATATTTCAAATCGTCCGCATCATACAAATGATTCTGAGAAAGAATCTGAACATCATGAGCAAAAATTGTTCCCCTTCCAATCTCTATTCCCCCACCACCAAAGAGCTTACAGCCCGGCTGTATATGCACATAATTATCGATTGAAATATTCTCAGGATATCTTAAAACTGTAGACGCATCAATATATACTTTCTGTCCACAGAATTTAAGTCTATCCTTTAATTTTCTTCTTTTTATTTTTTCTCTTTCAGTTTTTAAATATCCCAGTAACACTGCATCCTCTCCCTGCAATATACTCTATCTCTGCGCAGTTTTCTTTTTAACCAGTATTTGTTTAACCTTACCCACCAGATAACGGAATTCTTCACTCCGCCCATATACCAGCAGATAGATTCCATTAGTGATTACCACGCACAAGACTCCTTTAAATAAAATAGTCAACCACACTGTCTCCTGCCACGGCACAGCAATGCTTTGTACCACTACCGTACTCAGTACAGTCAATACCATTGTGGCCAAAAAATTCCTGTAAAATGGCCATGGTGATACATGAAAACCATATTTATACAAGATCCACGCATCAAACCACCATGTTGTCACCATTCGGCTAATAATAGAACCCAAAAATACACCCGCCAGCCCCATTTTTTTAACCAGAATTATGGATATCACCAGATTCATTACTGCCGCCAACAACGCACGATATTTACCTCTTACAAATAATCCGCTGGCGTCTCTGTAAATTCTGACAACATTCTGCATAAAATTGGTCGCAAAGTTAATGACAATAATGATCACTACCGAATAATCCAATAAATATTCTGTTCCAAAACAAAGCTGGATAAACGGTTGAAGTAACACGGCAAAGCATACAGAACAGAAGGCAACCAGCCAGCTGTTAGCCAGATTCAACGTTCGAAACATGAACTCGTTGCGTTCCCTGCTCTCCATCACATAGAAATTACCAAGGCTTGATGTAAATGCCTGAAAAACTCCCGTCAGCATTTTCTGAATGACCTGAATGATCATATAATAATTATCATAGAGGCCCACCGCAATGACACTGATATTTGCCGAAATAATCAAATTATCCGTAGATGTTCCGATGACATTGCATATACGGTACAGGGACATGGCATAGACCCTTGAAAATACGTCCTTGCACTGCTCTCTGGAAAGTTTTTTGACCGGCCCCTTCAGATAAGGATACTTACGATCCACAATGAAGGCCACAGCCATATTCTGCACAATATTATATACAATAACCGCCGCTGTATAAGCAAAAAAAGAATGCCATACAAATAAAATGACAATCTGAACTGCATTCATGATGATCTGCAATATATACATCACTACATCGGCGATGTATTTCTTCTGATCTGCCGTCAATAATATTGCCTTATATGCAAAGAATAAATATGATACCACTGTCTGTGCCAGATACAACAGATAATACAAATAGATATTGATGACTTCCGTTGATCCAGTCATCAGATATGGCAAAAATGGCATCAGACATAATCCCAGGCCCATTACTGCGATTCCGATCCACCGATAAGCCTTTTTAAAAAAAGCCATCAATGACCTGACTGTCTCTGTATCATTCTCAGCCAAAGGCTTGTAGAGACTATAAGTGATAGCAGAGCCAAGTCCAAGCTCAGACAGGCTAAGGATGGTCAATATATTGGCATACAGACTGGAGATACCCAGATACTCCTTACCCAATGTATAAATAAATACCATCCTGCATATCCAGCGCAGAACATTAGTCAGCAGCTGTCCGCCAATGGAAGCCATGATATTTAAAAGAGAATTCTTCGTTCGGCTCATAATCACACCTGCTCCATATCCTCACAAATCGCTTTATACAGCAGATTATCCGCATATTTTTTCTGATCTTCTATCATTCTTCGATCATACCCTTCAGTCTCGGCTCTATCTAACCGTTTTATTACTTCATCCGGATCAGCATCAACTGTCATACACCGCTCTCCATGGCCTATTTTTTCAAAATAAAACCTCAGCTTACCATCCCAAACCAGTGCGATAGATGGCACATCCAGAGCTGCTGCAATGATATGGCTATGCAGGCGAAAAGAAACAATACTCTTAAACCCGGCAATCATTGCTACCAGTTCATCCGGACGCTTTGGAACAGGCACACAATAATCCTCAAAAGAGCCCTCCAGTTCCGGCAGCCTGGAAAGCACATACCGGACAAAGACTATATCATCTTCCGAACCATTGACAAAGATCTTCCACTTTTTCCCGCTTTTTTCAAACTGCCGAATCAGCTTCACCCAGAAGTCTGCTGCCTTTTCTGAATCAACACTTCTGGTATACATCAGGCCCAGCCCTGTCACCTCTGCAGCCGAATCTTTTTTTACATTGTAAACATCACTGCACCAGAGTGCCGGATCATAGGTCTCCCTAACCCGATTGTCTTTGCCTGCATAAATTTTCTGCATCAGCGCTGCATCATCCCTGCAGGATATCAATCTGACATAGGGACTCCTGAGAGCATCCGAAAAGCGTTTCCTGATAGTTTTACTGCAGACCGGCCCTGTACCACAGGCATTCAGATAAACCGGCGTCTGCATTTTGGTCATTCGTCTGATATACTCCTCCAAAAAAAGGAAATATCTGTCCATAAAAAGCTGCCCGCCTGCAACTACTACTAAATCATATGCCGTCTCACATACTTCCTCAATGTGAGGCTGGCACTGATTCAGACGATGCTCTTCATGAGTCAGGGTTTTATCCCAGCCGCATCGTGTTGCCAATCTTCGTAATTTTTCTCGCTTTGTCCTGCGTTTCAATTCCTGATAGGAAACTCCTTCGAATACTTCAAAGTCATTTCTATCCACAATATCCTTCACATGAATCTCTGCATTCGGGAAATTCTTCTTTAATCTTGCCGCAGTACATTCACATATGACACCATCACCAAGATTATTAGAATAATACGCGCCCAACACCAAAATCTTCATATATTTCTTTCCTTATCAATTCTATCTTTCATAGACAGACTTTTCAGGAAGAGCTTCTTCAAATGCCTCATTGATCATCTGCTTTGTCTTCTCAAAATCAATATTGTCAGAATCATTGATACAGATTGCTTTGTATTGATGGTTCCTGATAGCCTGACATATATCCGGAGTCATTTTTGATACCAAAAAAGAACGACCAAATTTTCTTTTATTATAGTTATAGAATCTGCCATTGAGCAGCTGCCAGAACTTGAAAACACACTGGCTGACATCCCGCTCATCCCTGAAACGATGTGAACATGTCTCCGCCAGCAATTTCGGTTCAAGTTCCCACACCTCTTTAAATGTCTTTTTTAGATAAGCCTGAGGAAGATGGTGAATGTTCAGTCCGAGAAAAGTTTCATCATTAAAAGTTGATAAAATCATATTCTTGATCATCACATGAGGGTCTTTCAGACTGTACCATTTCCGCCACAATTCTTTTTTATTCTTTTTTCGCTGAAAATGTTCATTGGCAAATATCAGATCATTGACAAAAACACTATTCGTAAGCAAATGTGCTGGAAATGTCATAGGTTTTTCTTCCAGACTGTCACAAGGCAAATCATCAACAAAGAAATCCTCCGGCTCAACAGGTGCATTTAAGAAGAAATCATCATTAAAATACACAAACTGTTCACTCAATCCCGGTATTCGATGTAGATTTAACTCAATCGGATGCGAACTGAATGTCGGAAGATATTCCTCAGGAATGTAATCGCTGTGTTTCACCAGATGCAGTTTAGGTGCTTCCGTATTCAGCCATTCCGGCTTATGTCCGCATGTAATAAGATGAATCTTTCGAACCCACGGAGCATATTTATCCACAGCTCTGAACCAATAACGCAGATTTTCCCAGTCTCTGTAACGCGTAGCACTTGCATCAAACTGGCTTCCATCATCATCCGGATGGAGATACCTGTTTTTCTCCTTCTGCCATTCCACATCATTGCCATCTACCCAGGCAATCACAAAATCTATAGGCTGGCGCATTTTATCATCATCCTTTCTAACCACAATTGCCGATGTTGCCAGAACAAACCATATCATATAGGCACATTCCGATCTAAGCGAAGCATCATACCAAACATTCATTATTGCTATTATTCCCATCACAACGACAAATTCATGAAGGAATTCGTGTCTCTGTTTATTTCTGTTTTTCCATGCACCTGCCACCACAGCTGCCAAAGTACCTATATACCCCAGCAACCCCAGGTAACCCGTTTCCAGGAATAACATCTGATGCATGAACCATCGATAATTATACTGACCATATTCACCATAAAATGGGCTCTGCAGAAAAGAAAACGATGAATACTCACAATTGCCAAATCCAAGACCAAATAAATTGAGCAGAGGGTTCCCATGGAAAAACAATTGATTGATATTAGAAAAAGCATGGAAACGGCTCAGATTATATCCGAGATTTTTACTTCCGGCATATTCAAACAAACGCAGCGGATTGATCAATATAAAAAAATGATCCGGAGCAACCACAAGCAATGACACAAGACCTATGGCAATAACAGCAATACTGAATTTCAGAATCACCCAAATACGTTTATCATGCCGGTGCATGAGTATAACCAATCCTACAATAATAACCATTTCGATAAAAATAATTTTCAATTCTGCAAGACCGGCAATGAGCATAGTACTGATTAAAATAAATGCCATATATGCTGTTGACACTTTCATCTTCATATATTTACAGCATACATAACTCAACACAATACAGAGAAAAATATTCAAATAGCCATTACATCCTTTGGAAACACCAAATATACCGCCAAGATAATCCCTCGTTTTTCCAAAAACAAAACATTCAATCAGGCATAATACCAGATTCACATAATATATTTTACAAAACAATTCAAGAATATTTATAACATCATCTTTATCAAAAGTATGGATACAAATGATATAAAACGCAAAAAAACGATAATAGTTCCGTACAGCCCACAAAATATGGAGTGGTGATCCTCCATTAATAAGCAGTCCCGGTATGAGCATCAAACTGAAAAAAAGGATGGCTATCATAACATTCATAGGGCCAGGCTGCCGATAAACCCCCCTGACTGTCTCCAACCATCCGTTCTGATGCAAATGATATCCTATTTGTTTCCAGTCTTTCCTGCTTTCCTTCAGACAATTCAATAATAAAAACAGAATAATGACATCATTAATATATCGGATCGCCGACGGCAATCTTAGAAAATCTATCAACATATTGTCGAATAAAGCTGACAGCAATACAATATAAATCAATATCTTACTATACTTTGTCATTTATGCATTCGTCCTTTTCTAAGATATTTCAATAACCGATAACCGCCATACATACCCACGGCCAGACGATGCCTCATCAGAAAGCAGATACATTTTGCCTTTCCAGAACCGGCCAGCTTTCGATTATCCGATAAATATTTTTGAAGTCTTTCATCATCAAGCAAATCCCTGATGGTTGCAATAGAATCTGCCCTGCCGCGATAATCACCGCATTCATTCACCACACAAGCATAGACACAGTCAATGTAAAAATTCTTCAGTCTGATTCGCACATTTTTATCCTGTGTATTCACACTCCGGCAGTACATTTGAAACAGTTTCTTCTTGCGCTCAAACATATTTTCACGATATGACATGGTAATGGAGCCTTCCCGCGTATCATAACAGTAAAAAGTTTTGTCAATGATATAAACTGATTCTGCCGCCATAAATACCTGAAGTACGAAGAGATAGTCCTCATTTAATATCTCCCGTTCAGAAACAAAGCGGAGTCCGTACTCCATAACCAGTTCTCTTCTGTAAAGATTTGTACAGGCAGACATAAGCCGCTCTTTCTTATAATCCAATATATGTTCATTACTGATTATATCCAGTCTCTGAGAATTCAGCAGTTCTCCTTTATAAAAACCATTTGCATAGGCCATTTTTCTTTCAGACATGATCTTTCCTGACAACATTTTTTTCAATCCAAATCGGACCATATCCGGATGACAGTCATCAATAATTTCAAGCATACAGGCATACATATCCGCCTCAATCCAGTCATCGCTGTCAACAAAGCTGATATATTCACCACTGGCAGCTTCCAATCCCGTATTCCTGGCACCGTACAGTCCCATATTCTCCTGATGGATGACATGGATTCTGGCGTCCCTGCATGCATATTCATCACAGATGACCCCACAGTTATCCGGCGAACCGTCATCCACCAGAATAATCTCAAGATCTTTGTAACTCTGACTGATAACACTGTCAATACACCGCCTCAGATAGGCTTCCACCTTATAAACAGGAATGATCACGCTGATTCGTGGCCTTGTCATTTGTCTCTTCCTCCATTAACAGCTGAACGAACGATTGTTTCTATCTTCTCAAAAAATACATTCTCATCAAATGTCTGCTTTGCCGTTTTTCTTGCATGACGGCTATAATCCAGCCATACCGTTTTATCGCTGATAATATCTGCAATAGCATCCGCTATCTCTTCCGGTGCGTGTTTTCGAACCAGATGTCCGTTGACACCTTCGATAACTGCTTCCCGGATACTGCCCACATCTGTACTGATAACAGGTACACCGTAACTCAATGCTTCCAGAATAGCCACCGGCAATCCCTCGTTGTAAGACGGCAAAATCAGACACTGACTGCTCCGAAGCAGCTTCTTCTTCGCTTCTCCGTCCACCCATCCGGCAAATTCAATACAATGTTCCAGCTGAAGCTCCCGGCACTGATTTTTCAGCTGCTCCATCTCATCACCGGTTCCGCCTATTACCAGTTTGACATTCCGGAGACCGATCAGTCCCCGTCCATCCAGGATACCCATAGCGTCAATCAGATCCTTAACTCCCTTACGCGGAATCAATACACCCATATACAGAAGCTGCACCGACAGATCATTCCACAAAACCGTATCTTCCGGTATGGATACCGCATTCTGAATCACGTCAATGACCGTTTTCGGTGCAATACTGTGAATAAACTCGCACCAGTATTCTCCCAGAACAATGACCCGCTCACTCCCCTCGAAGAGTTCACGTATTCTCCGCTTTCGTGCCGTTTCCGCCCCTTCATAATACTGTCTGAACTCAGAACCATGAAGATGAAGGATAACTTTTTTCCCAAAAGCATCCGCCAGCTTATAAATCAGATATTTTCTTGTAAAGCTGCCCTTATAGGACATATGCAGATATAAAACATCTATTTTTCTTCTTCGGAAAATCAATAACAGCAACAGATATAGATAACTTTTAACAAAAAGACAGCATCTTTTCATCACTGAGCCGGAGACATGGGTCGATATATAATGTATGTCCATATCTGTTCCCCAGTCATGCTGCAGCAACTGCTTGACCACACTGCTCATCCCGCCTTTTACGGAAGGCCGGGATCCCATCATATATACATGAATTTTCCGTCTGTCAGACATGATTAAAGCTCCTGTTCCAGTATATCAGCAATTCTCATGCAGGCTCTTCCGTCTCCATAAGGATTGCTGGCTCTGCTCATCCTGTCGTATTCCGCAGGATCATCCAGCAGTCGTGTAAAGCTGCTGTATATCGGTTCCTCATCTGTTCCTGTTAATTTCAGAGTTCCGGCCTCCACGCCCTCCGGACGTTCTGTTGTATCTCTCATAACCAGAACCGGCTTTCCGAGAGATGGTGCCTCCTCCTGTATACCTCCGGAATCTGTCAGAATAATATGGCTTCTGGCCATAAAATTATGAAAATCCAGAACATCCAGCGGCTCAATGATATGCAGACGGCTCTCGCCGTCAAAAACCGCTTCAGCTGTCTCTCTGACAAGAGGATTCATATGGATCGGGTAAATGGCTTTAACATCCGGATGTTCATCCAAGACACGCCTGATAGCCGAGAACATATGCTTCATCGGTGTACCGAGGTTCTCTCTCCGATGGGCTGTTATCAGTACCAGACGGCTGTCCGAAGCCCATTCCAGCTCGGGATGACTGTAATCCTCCCTTACCGTTGTCTTTAAAGCATCGATAACTGTATTACCCGTCACAAAAATACTCTCCGGCTTCTTGCCCTCCGACAGAAGATTCTTCCTGGCCAGTTCCGTCGGTGCAAAATTAAACCGGCTGATAATGCTGACTGCCTGTCTGTTGAATTCCTCCGGATACGGACTTGCGATATTATAGGTCCGGAGTCCCGCTTCCACATGTCCGACAGGAATATTCAGATAAAAACAGGCTAAAGCCGTCACAAAGGTCGTACTTGTGTCACCATGAACCAGTACTACATCCGGTTTTTCCTGTTCCAGTACTTCTTTAATCTTCTCCAGAATATCCACCGTAATACTAAACAGGCTCTGTTTCTCTTTCATAATAGAAAGATCATAGTCCGGTTCCACCTGAAAAGTTTCCAGTACCTGATCCAGCATCTGACGATGCTGTCCTGTCACGCATACACATGTATCAAATACATGGCTTCTCTTCTTAAGTTCATTCACCAGCGGACACATTTTAATAGCCTCCGGCCTGGTTCCAAATACTAACATGACTTTTTTCTTCATAACTGTCTCATCCAACTATAATTGACTC
>JAEDGN010000035.1 GCA_016297495.1 Coprococcus sp. | reverse complement strand
TGTTTCCATATATTCATCCCTGCCTCACAGCTCTATGCCAATTTTTTCATTTATTATAGCAAAAAAAATGTATTTTTACAAGGACAACAGATTCGAATATGATTTTATAGTTCTCTATACATCGGATATTGGATAATGGCTTTAAACATATCTCCATCAATAACAATATCCAGTTGGCCCCCGCAGGCTTCAGAAAAGCTTTTTGCAATTGCAAGACCCAGCCCATGGCCTTCTGTTGTCCGGTTTACATCTCCCCGCTGAAAACGCTCTACTATTTTATCAGGAGTAAAGTCCATCTCATAGGCAGCAATATTCTTGATGGTCGTAACAACTTTCTGATCTTCCAGTTCAGCATCCACATAAATCCGGGTACCATCCAGAGAATATTTTAGCGCATTCTCAAGAAGATTCTGATAAACCCTGTACAGTCTCCTGCCATCACCGCTGATATAAAGAGGCTTTTCAGAAAAATCAGTACGTATGATGCGCCCGCTGCTGCTGATCCTGTCTTCCATATCCCCCAACGTCTGTTCCAGCAGCTTCACCATATCCAGTTTTTCCATGACAAGCTCCGCATTACCGCTGGTAGCCTTGGATATCTCAAACAGATCCTGTATCATTTCCTTCAGATGTTCGGATTTTGAAGAAATGATATTGACATAGTCCTGAGCCTCCGGAGACATTTCTTCTTTTTTCAGAAGATCGATATAACCAATAATGGAAGTCAGAGGTGTCTTCAGGTCATGAGAAACATTGGTGATCAGATCCACCTTCATCTGCTCACTTTTCATTTGGCGCTTTACACTGAGATCCAGACTCTCGTTGACTTTATCCAAATCACAAGCCGCCTCATAGAGCGGCGATGACTCTGCAACAGCCACCGGCAGAATTTCCTCTCCCTCAGACAAATGATGAAGTTCTCCAATGATCTGTCCCACATCGTGATAAAACTCTCTCTGTCCTATAAAAAAAGCAATTTCAACGATTAACAGAATGATCATCCAGAATCGCGAATATGAGAAGAGTAACCCAAAAATAATAAGAATATTAATACCTGAAAAAACAGCTGTGCGTATCATCTGTTTTTTCTCATAATCATATGCTTTCTCGTAATTCGCCTTCCAGGCCGCCACTTTCTCCTGGCATTGATGTTTCAGCCTGTGAAGAATAAATTCTTTTTTTACACGTACTTTTTTTTCTTTTGGTTTTCTCTTTGGAAGCCTGGAAGTAATCCACAGATTCTTCCGCTTCTCCGGATTTTTAAATCTCCGGACAATCACAGCATAACACAGTACAGCTGCAAAGGTTTCCGGAACCAGCAAAACAAAAATGGCAATTTTAAAAGCAGGCGTAGAATATCCGTCATTCATCCATATCCAGCCATGGTATGTAGATATGATGCCTCCCAGCAGACAGCAGATGCCTATTACCACAAAAGTTATAAGTACAAGCAGGCTGTCTGTTTTGAGCGGATCCACCAGACGAAACAGTTTCAGTTCCTCATCACTCTTTTTTATATTTAATCCCAGCATCACACAGGATAATATCATTACAATAATAGAGACATAGGCTGCAATGTCACCAACAAAAGTACTGCCCGACATATCCGCCACACCTATTGTCAAAAACAGATTGACGGAAAGGACAGCTAAAATAAACCATCCCGCTGTCCTGCTAATACCGTTTTTCATCTTTTTCAATTTTATATCCAATGCCCCACACCACCTTCAAATACTTCGGCTGCTTCGGATTGATCTCAATCTTTTCACGGATACGCCGAATATGCACCATGACCGTATTCTCGACAGAATATGCCGGCTCCTGCCAGACCCTTTCATAGATTTCCTCAGCCGGGAAAACACGTCCCGGATTACTCATCAGTAATTCCATAATCTTATACTCTGTTGCCGTCAGATGAATCGTCTCTCCGCTAACACTCAGCTCTTTGGCATGCTTGTTCAAAACCAGATCACCAATACGGATACTATCCTGCATCACATCAGAATTCATGGCCCCCAGCCGTATATAACGGCGAAGCTGCGCTTTCACCCGGGCAATCATTTCCTGAGTATTAAAAGGTTTACTGATATAATCATCTGCTCCCATGGAAAGGCCAAGTACTTTATCCGTTTCTTCTGTCTTGGCAGACAGAATGATAATCGGGATATTGTTGGTCTCCCTGATCTTCATAACAGCTGCCAGTCCATTCATCTTCGGCATCATGATATCGATCATTATAAGATGAACTGTATTCCCCACCAACATATCCAAAGCCTCCAGTCCATCGTAGGCTTTCAGTGTCCTGTAGCCCTCCAGTTCCAGTATCTTCGCAATAACACGGACAATCTCCCTGTCATCATCAACAATTAATATTGTTTGCTGTTCCATATTCCCGCCCCTCGTTCTTATGTCTATGTTCTAACAGTTACGATTATACAGTGGATTTCTGAAAATAAAATCAGTAATTTCTTTCAATATTCTTAAGTTTTCCATTTATTCATCATCCAGACAGACAAAAACGCAGCAAAAACCCCGATCACTGCCCCCGCCAGAATATCTGTAGGATAGTGCACTCCGATGTACATTCTGGAAAATGCTATCAATACTGCCAATATACAGGCCGCAATACCAATCCTTTTATCTGACATCCTCAGCATGGTCAGAGCCGCCGCCACTGAGCTGCAGGTATGCCCTGATGGGAATGAATAATCAGACGGTTCTGAAATCAGTATCTCCAGCCCCTGCAAAACTGTATATGGTCTCGGCCGGGCAACAATATTTTTGAGAAACAGATTGGTAATCACAAAGCCAATCAACAAAGCCCCCAACACCGCTGCTCCCTCACGTCTGTGCCTTTTACAGACTAAAAGAAGAATACCTGCCAGAATCCATATCCACCCTGCATTGCCAAGCTTTGTAATAAAAGTAAAAAAAACATCCAGCCACGGATGCCGGATATAATCCTGTAAAAATAACAAAAAACTGCCTTCAGTCATCATAAGTCAGTCCCCATTCATGTTCCATTCTATTTTCTAGAAAATTGTTCTTATATATTACCATATAACCAGCCAGACTTCCAGCATTTTATAAAGAAAAAGGACGGATGTCTTTCGACATCCGTCCGAAATATTTTACAAATCATTAGCAGATTGCTTTCTTTGGACAAGCCTCTGCACAAGCACCACAGTTTGTACACTTATCATAATCGATAACAGCATTGAAGTTAACAACATGAATCGCATCATGCTCACATGTCTTTACACACTTCATACAGCCAATACAGCTTGTCTTGCAGACCTTCATAGCATCAGCACCCTTGTCAGTATTGACACAAAGCACATGATGTTTTTGCTCAAATGGTACAAGAGCGATAACATGTTTTGGACAGGTCTTCACGCAGATACCACAGCCCACACAACGATCCTGATCGATCATAGCCAGACCATCATGAATAATGATCGCCTTTTCAGGACATACAGCTGCACAGTCACCATGACCAAGACAACCGTAAGCACATGTGCTGTCACCGGCAAACATGAGGCTGACTGCCTGACATGTATCAACACCGTCATAAACCAGTTTCTGACCTGCATTGGTACATGTACCGTTACACTGTACAAGAGCAACCTTTCTCACCATACTGCCGGCAGATTTTCCAAGGATCTCTGCACATTCTTCAGCCACATCAGGACCGCCAGGAGAACAAAGACCGATTTCTGCAGTTCCTGCTGCAAGAGCTGCAGCATAACCGTCACAACCGGAGAAACCGCAGGCACCACAGTTAGCGCCCGGAAGAGCTTCCCTGACAGCTGCCTGTTTTTCATCAACAGGTACCGCAAACTGAACAGAAGCCCAGGACAGCAGTAAGCCTGCTACAATAGCAATAACCGCTACAATAATAATGCCTTCCATATTCAATCCCTCCTATTTGAAAATGCCATCTACAAGGCCGCCAAAGCCAAGGAATGAACATGCTACGATAGATGCGGATACCAGAGTGATCGGCAGACCCTGCATGGATTTAGGGATATCTGCTGTCTCAAGTTTGCCTCTGACACCTGCAAAAAGCACCATGGCAACAAGGAAACCAACACCGGAACCTGCTGCATTGATCAGAGATTCAACATAATTGTAACCAGAAGTAATATTCAGGGTTGTAACACCAAGAACTGCACAGTTTGTTGTGATCAGAGGAAGGTATACACCCAGAGCTTGGTACAGAGGAGGCATATTCTTCTTCATAAAGATCTCGATGAACTGAACGAGAGCAGCAATGATCAGAATAAATACAATTGTCTGTAAGTAACCAAGGCCAAAACGATCAAGTAAGAATGTCTGAATCGGCCATGTAACAGCTGTTGCCACAACCATAACGACGATAACCGCCGCACTCATGCTGACTGCTGTATCCAGCTTCTTGGAAACACCCAGGAAAGGACAGATACCAAGGAATTTGGATAAGATATAGTTATTCGTCAGAATGGCTGCAAGAAAAATGGAAACCAAACCTGTAATTGACATTATTTACAACCTCCTTCTGAAGCTTTCATACAGCTTGCTGCCTGCGGACAATTACAGCAGGACAGTGTTGCCGGTTCTTTGCCTTTGCCTTCTGCAATACGGTTAAATAATGCAATCAGCATACCGAATACAAAGAAACCACCTGGCGGAAGGATAAGAATCAGCATTGGCTGAATAATACTTCCGTTGTTGAGTACAATGCCCATCCAGGAGCCATTACCAATAATTTCACGGATGGAGCCCATCAGGAACAGAGCAATTGTAAAACCGATACCCATACCAAGAGCATCCAGAATAGAAGGCAGAACCTTATTCTTGCTGGCAAAACTCTCTGCACGGCCAAGGATAATACAGTTAACAACGATCAGCGGAAGGTAAATACCAAGAGCTGAATCAAGGGCAGGCACAAAAGCCTTAACAAGCATCTGAATAATAGTTACGAAACCTGCAATGATGGTAATGAAAGCAGGGATACGAACCTTATCCGGAATAATATTACGAAGCAAGGAAATAACAATATTGGAACCCAGCAGTACCAATGTTGCAGCAGCACCCATACCAAGGCCATTAAATGCCTGAGTTGTAACGGCCAGCGTAGGACAGGTACCTAATACAAGACGAAGTACAGGGTTTTCTTTAACAAAACCGGCTGTAAAAATCTCGCCATAACTTTTCTGTTTCTTAGCCATTAATTAGCACCTCCTACTACAGCATTATACTGCTTAATAGCATCATTGACATCGTTTGTAACCGCACGGGATGTAAGTGTCGCACCGGCAACAGCCTGAATTGTGCCCCCGTCTTTAGCTACAGCGAATGAACCACTCTCAGGAATTGCTCCCTCAAACTGAGCTCTCTTGGCAACACCGTCACCGTTGTCTGTCCATTTCGCACCAAGACCAGGTGTCTCATCTCCTGCCTCTGTAACTTTAACACCGACAATTTCACCATCTGCTGAAATACCAACCATGGCAACAACAGCACCGCCGTATCCCTTATTAGAACCTGAGAACACGTAACCGGCACCATTTTTAGCTGCATAATAAGTATAATCGACACCATCAACATTGACTGTACATTCATCAAAATCATCAGCCTCCGGCAGGACTTCCTTTCTGGAAAGACTGTCTGCCTCTTTCTGATTCTGACTGATCTTGTCTGCTGTAGCTCCATTGGTAAGGAAAAGCAGAACTGTAATAACTGTAGCAATTACAAATAATTTGATTGTAGGAATACCTAATGATTTAAAATTCATTACTTAGCCTCCTTTACAGTACCGAATGGCTTCGGAATTGTAACTCTTTCAATCAGAGGAACGATGATATTCATCAGAACGATTGAATAGGATACACCTTCCGGAAGGGAAGCAAACACACGAATAAGGACTGTAATAATACCGCAGCAGAGAGCATAGATAAATTTGCCTTTATTCGTAAGAGGACTTGTAACATAATCTGTAGCCATGAAGATTGCACCAAGGAACAGACCGCCGCAGAGAATCTGAGCAACCGGATCCTGCCCCAGGACGAAGGACAGTACAAATACTGTAGCAATATAGGTTACAGGAATGATTGCAGAAATGACCTTTCTTGCAATCAGGTAAATACCGCCGATCAGCAGGCAGAGAGCACTTGTCTCACCCAAACATCCAGGGATATTACCGATAAACATATCCATATAAGATGGAATGGCATCTGCAGCACCTGCAGCAATATTAGCCAGAGGTGAAGCTGTAGCTGTTGTATCAGCACCGAAGCTGCCTGCCGGGTACCATGTGGTCATCAGTACCGGGAAGGAGTTCATCAGGACGATACGGGCCAGAAGCGCCGGATTGACAAAGTTCTGTCCAAGGCCGCCAAACATCTGCTTCACCATAACGATGGCAATGATACCACCAATGATCGGAACATAAATCGGTACACTTGAAGGCAGGTTGAATGCCAGAAGGATACCGGTAACTACTGCACTGAGATCGCCGATTGTCTGCTCACGCTTCATGACTTTGCGGCAGATATACTCGGAAATCACACATGTTGCCACTGAAACAATGACAATAATTGCAGCCCTGATACCAAAGAAATAAATTGATGCAATCAAAGAAGGAATTAAAGCGATGATAACATCAAGCATAATATTCTTAGTCTTCACCGGGCTCGAAATATGAGGAGATGAAGAAACGATTAATTTACCATCCATTATGTACACCTACTTTCCTGCATTACGAAGAATTGTCTTACCAATTCTCATGGACTGAACAAGTTTTCTGTTGGCCGGACATACGAATGAACAGCATCCGCATTCCATACATGTCATCACACTGTATGTCTTCAGATCATCTACTCTCTTATAGATTGTAGCTGCTTCCAGTTTTGTCGGCATCAGATTCATAGGACATGCATTCACACAGCGTCCACAGCTGATACAAGCTGTTGGCTCCATGGATTTTGCATCCTTTTCATCAAATGCAAGGAAAGCATTGTTCTGTTTCAATACAGGGAATTCATCTGTCATCAGAGCAGTACCCATCATAGGACCACCGCTGATCAGTTTGGCCGGTGTACCTTTGTAACCGCCGCAGAAAGCGATGATATCTTTAATCGGAGTACCAATAAGAACTCTGACATTCTTAGCTTCATTGACAGCTGAACCGTCAACAGTTACACGCTTTGTAGTCAGAGGCATACCCGTCTTCAGATAACCGCCCAGGAAACCGGCAGATGCAACGTTCATAACGATACATCCAACATCGGAAGGCAGCTTTCCAGGAGGCACCTGACGGCCTGTACACTGCTCGATCAAAACTTTTTCTGCACCCTGTGGATAGCGGGATGGAAGTGTAACAACTTCAATGCTGCTGTCACCTGCAGTCTGTTCCTGCATCAGCTTGATGGCTTCAGGTTTATTATCCTCAATACCGATCAGAGCTTTCGGAATACCTACATATTTCATAACTTCTCTGACACCATAGAGAACATTCTCATAATTCTCCATAATCTCACGAACGTCAGCCGTAATATAAGGCTCACATTCTGCTGCATTGATACAAAGGAAATCAATTTTGTCCTTCGGATTTAACTTAACATGAGCCGGGAAACCGGCACCTCCAAGACCTACCAGACCAGAATCCTTTACAGCTGCGAGGAACTCCTCTTTTGAATTAACAACTGGCGGCTTGATTGCCGGATCTACTGTCTGCAGACCATCTGTGTCAATAACGACTGCCTGTGCTTTAGAGCCGTTCGGCATCAATACCGTATCAATTTTTTTGACTGTTCCTGACACACTGGAATGTATCGGCGCTGACACAAATGCTGTGCTGCTTCCTACAAGCGTACCCACATATACCTGGTCTTTAACTTTGACACATGGCGTACAAGGTGCACCGATATGCTGTGACATAACGATAGTGACAGTCGCCGGTACCGGCATCGTGGCTGTCTCACATGCACTTGTATTTTTTCTGTGAGGTACGGGTGCTCCAGGGCTTTTTACAAATCCTAAACTGCCAAGAAGTCCACTTGATTGTTTTGCCATTTGAATCCTCCTCTAGATATTTTTGGGTCGAAACCCAGAAAAACTTTATTTAATAAACCAGCCTGCAGCCTCAGCTGCGGGTCTGATTATATTCCTTTAAGACATAACCTGAATTTCTACCTTTGAATTCAAGCATATTCACTATATCCGGGCTATTATACCAGATATTTTTATCATTATCAACAAAAATCGCCAGAACGCCATACTGTCCGGCCAGCTTCATTCCCTCATCCAGCCCCAGTACAAAACATGCAGTAGAAAGTGCATCGCCAAGGACACTGTCCTCACAGATGATCGTAACCTGCATCAGTCCGCTGTCTGCCGGATAACCTGTCCGCGGATCCAGTATATGATGATAACGGACACCATCCTGTTCGAAATAACGTTCATAATCTCCCGACGTGGAAATCGTCGTATCTGTCAGACTCAGTATACCAATGGCAGAATTCTCATCCCCTCTTGGATCCCTCAGGGCCACTCTGAAGTCATTCCCGTCACTTTTGGTGCCATATACACAAATGGAACTGCCTGCCGATATCAGGCCGCCAACAGCACCGGAATCTTTGAATACCTTTTTCGCCTCTTCTATGGCATATCCCTTACCAATAGCACCCAGTTCAATATGAATATCCGGATTCGCCGTCGTAAGCATTCCTGTTGCCGTATCATAAAGCAGCTGTGTATAATCCACCTTATCCACGGCTTCCATTATTGCATCACTGTCAGGAACTTTCATCTCAGATATATCGAATTCACTGTCTCCCATCCTGTCAAAAGCCCACAGCTTTGACAAAGGTAAAACTGTCAGGTCAAAAGCCCCTCTGCTGTTACGGCTTACATCAAGAGCAGTCTCTATCACCGGGCTGATATCTGATAAATCGGCTTCATGCTTTGTATTAAACTGTTCTGCCAGAGATCCTTCCCGACGCCAGGATATAAGCTTATCACAGGCATACAGCTTCTGCTCCGCCTCCCGGATAATACTGTCTGCATCATCAGAAAAAACACGGATTTCAAACACCGTCCCCATAGTAAAAATATACGATGAGTCATCAGCCGCTTTTTTCTGCTGTCCCTGTATCTTTCCACAGCAGACCAGCTGGGAAAAAATCACTGTCAGAACCAGTATCCATCCCAGCTTTTTTATATTGTTCCTCAAATCATGCACCTCATTATTTATGTCTGACTTACCAAGGAATGATAAATATTTAACCTTGTATACTATACACATTCTACTATGATACGTTAATGATTTCAAGCACAGTTTACAGTTTTTTTAGAAAAAAAACAATACTTTTTAATAAATTGCCCTATTTTCTATCCGACTAATACTCTTTGCTTTCCATATAATGCATATAACGCACAACCATCAGAGCTATTTCAAAGGTGATTGCATCCTCAAACACTCTCAGATCCAGTCCTGTTGCTTTATTGACTTTATCCAGACGATATACCAGCGTATTTCTGTGAATATAAAGCTGTCTTGCCGTCTCTGATACATTCAGACTGTTCTCAAAAAACTTACGGATCGTCAGAAGCGTTTCATCATCAAATTCATCTGGTGTTGTTCCCGGGAATATTTCATCAATAAACATTTTACAAAGCGGTATTGGAAGCTGATAGATCAAACGTCCGATACCCAGCCTGTTATATGCCACTACAGACTTTTCATCGTAAAAGATCTTTCCTACATCCAGTGCCATCTTTGCCTCATTGTAGGATCTGGAAATATCTTTGATATTACCAACAATTGTACCATAGGCAATCTTGGCATTGGACATAGCTTCCGTATTCAGAAGATCTACGATCGTTCTGGCCAACACATGCATTTCTTTATAAGAGTCCTTCTCTGCCAGCTCCTTTACAAGAATAATGCTGGCCTCATCGACAGCTGTAATATAATCGCCGGACTTTCCTGTAAACAGACTTTTCACAATTTCCATAGCATTGTTATCCCTGCTTCTGTTGGTCTCAATAACGAAAACAAGTCTTCTGGCCTCTGCATTAATATGCAGTTTTTTCGCCTTATTATAAATATCTACAAGGAGCATATTGTCAAGAAGCACATTCTTGATAAAATTTTCCTTATCATATTTTTCCTTGTATGCAGATAAAAGATTCTGAATCTGAAAAGCAACCAGTTTTCCTATCGTATAAATATCATCACTGTCACCACGAATCAGCATTACATATTCCAGGCTTCCCGCATCCATGATTTTAAAATACTGATAACCCTGGACCACCTGAATCTCCGCAGGCGAAGACACAAATGTCAACACAGATTCTCTATACTGCTGCGCATCACTATTTGTGGCAGCGATCACATTTCCTTCTGTATCCAGCAGGCACAGATCCGTTCTTGTAATGGCTTTTACACCCTCAATTGTACTTTGCAGCATCTGATTATACGCCATATATAATTCCTCCTTCTCATACAAATACTTATTCATACTAAGCCATGCATATCGCAGACTTCACTGCTAATTCATATGATAAACTAAAAAAAGAGGGAATACAACTGTATTCCCTCAAAAAATGTCAAAGCAAACTAGTTTGTAATTGTAACCTGAGTCTCCTTATCGAATACATGGATCTTGTTAACATCGAAGGAAATCTTCATAACATCGCCTGGTTTAGCTTTTGTGCTTGGATGTTCACGACATGTTACATCGATACCATCAACTGTCAGATATAAGAATACCTCTGCACCAAGCATTTCATATACTCTTACACTTGCCTCAACTGTGTTGTTATCATTAGCTCCTGCATATCTCTCTGTAGAGAATACATCTTCAGGTCTGATACCAAATGTAACTTCCTTGCCAACATAATCACCCAGTTTAGCAGCCTTCTCAGGTGTAACAATAACCCTATGACCTTCGCCATATGTAAGGAACATATCGTTGCCTTCTTTGACAACCTTTGCATCAATAAAGTTCATCTGTGGAGAACCAATGAAGCCTGCAACGAATAAGTTACCAGGGAAATCATACAGATTCTGAGGAGAATCTACCTGCTGAACAATACCATCCTTCATAACAACAATTCTTGTACCAAGTGTCATAGCCTCTGTCTGGTCATGTGTTACATAAATGATTGTTGTCTGCAGTCTCTGATGAAGTTTGGAAATTTCAAGACGCATCTGAACACGAAGTTTTGCATCCAGGTTGGATAAAGGCTCGTCCATAAGGAATACCTTTGGCTCACGTACGATAGCACGACCCATAGCAACACGCTGTCTCTGACCACCAGATAACAGTTTCGGCTTTCTCTCAAGCAGATGTTCAATATCAAGAATACGTGCAGCCTCATGTACACGCTTGTCAATCTCATCCTTCGGCATCTTTCTTAATTTAAGACCAAATGCCATATTGTCGTAAATAGACATATGTGGATACAGAGCGTAGCTCTGGAATACCATTGCGATATCTCTGTCTTTTGGTTCAACATCATTTACCAGTTTGTCATCTATGTACAACTCACCTTTGCTGATCTCTTCCAAACCTGCGATCATACGAAGTGTTGTTGATTTACCACAACCTGATGGTCCTACGAAAATGATGAATTCTTTATCTTCAATCTCAAGGTTAAAGTCCTTAACTGCATTGAAACCATTTGGATAAATTTTGTAAATATGTCTCAGTGATAAGCTTGCCATAAAAAAATTTCCCCCTTGTAAGTATTTAGCACTCTCTTTCTGGTTATATACTACACCAGATAACCAGAAAGAACCATAGATGGTTTAACCAAATAATAATTCATAACTTTGTTGATTTTTCTAAAATCTGATTCTTTTTTGCAGATTGTACAAGTTTAATCAAATTCCTGAACATTTTCATAAGCAAAATGAATGCCGAAAACGCGAAAAACCCTTTTTTAGACTGTCATTTTTTTATTATTCATCAAACCGGATAAATGGCTGACAAAATTTACATATTTTTGAACAGATTGACCATCTCAATGGCGCTAAGTGCCACATCATATCCCTTATTGCCTGCTTTTGTGCCTGCTCTCTCGATAGCCTGTTCAATATTATCAGTAGTAAGTACACCAAAGAGTACCGGCATACCTGAAGACAGGGAAACGGAGGCAATTCCCTTGGAAACTTCAGCACATACATAATCATAATGGGAAGTAGATCCTTTGATAACAGCACCAAGACAAATGATTGCATCATACTTTCCTGAAGCTGCCATTTTCTGTGCTGCAAGAGGTATTTCAAATGCTCCAGGAACCCAGGCCACATCTACATCATCATCATTGACGCCGTGTCTTACAAGGCCATCCATGGCACCGCCCAGCAGTTTGGATGTGATAAACTCGTTAAAACGTGAGCATACAATACCGATCTTAATTCCCTCAGCTATTAATTTTCCTTCTAATACATTCATTTTTTTCTCTCCTTTTCATAAAAAATTATTCATTGTCTTTACTTTTTTCCGGCTTTACCGGATATGTTAAAAGATGCCCCATTTTCTCCTGCTTGGTCAGCAGATAGAATGCATCATTTTTACCAAGTTCCATCTGAATCGGAACACGTTCGATAATCTTCAGATCAAAGGCTGCAATTCCATCTATTTTCTGAGGATTATTTGTCATCAGTCTAAGCTCATGTACTCCCAGATCTTCCAGGATCTGAGATCCAATAGTATAATCTCTCATATCTGCAGGGAATCCAAGCATAATATTGGCCTGGATCGTATCGTAACCCTCATCCTGAAGCGCATACGCTCTAATCTTATTGATAAGCCCAATACCACGGCCCTCTTGCCTGAGATAAAGCAGCACTCCGCGGCCTTCCTTCTGAATCATACGCATAGCTGCTTCCAGCTGTTCACCACAGTCGCACTTTGCAGAACCAAAAGCATCACCTGTAAGACATTCAGAATGAACACGGCATAAGACCGCTTTACCGTCACCAATTTCACCCTTGACCAAAGCCACATGATGTTCACCATTCAATTTATTGATATAGCCATACATCATAAAATCGCCATATTTTGTTGGAAGCTTAGCCTTTGCCACACATTCAACCAGTTTTTCGTGTTCTTTTCTATAACGTTTAATCTGAGCAATCGTACAGATTTTTAATTGATGCCTCTCTGCAAAAGCTAACAGATCATTTTTTCTTGCCATAGTGCCGTCATCATTCATGATTTCACAGCAAAGACCTACTTTTTTCAAGCCAGCCATCTCCATCAGATCCACTGTCGCTTCAGTATGCCCCGGACGGTCAAAAACACCACCCTTTTTTGCAGCCAGCGGAAACATATGGCCAGGACGCCTGAAATCCTCAGGACAAATATCATCCTCAACAGTCTTCATAGCTGTCAGAGATCTTTCAAAAGCAGAAATACCTGTCGATGTTTCCTTATAATCAATAGATTCCGTAAAGGCTGTACCGTGATTATCTGTATTCTCCATACACATCATATCCAATCCCAGCTTACTCACATAATCAGAATGCATAGGCATACAGATCAGCCCTTTTGCGTATGACGCCATAAAATTCACATTCTGCGGCGTCGCAAATTCCGCAGCACAGATGACATCTCCTTCGTTTTCTCTGTCTTCATCATCCATAACAACAACAATTTTGCCGTCACGGATATCTTCAAGCACCTCTTCTATTGTATTAAACTCCTTCATCAAATTCCTCCTTACATAAATCCATTTTCTATCAGAAATGCTTCCGTAATACCACCGGATGTCTGATCTTTTTCATCCTCCGACTGGCAGCGCAGCAGTTTTTCTACATATTTACCGATAAGATCACACTCCAGATTCACTGTATCTCCCGGTTTCTTTTTTAATAATATAGTCTCCTCACCGGTATGAGGAATAACAGATACTTTAAAACACTCATCATCTACATAAGCCAGTGTCAGACTGATACCATCAATGGCAATAGAACCTTTCTCAATCATATATTTCAGCAGAGAACTCTTTGCTGAAACTGTGATCCATACAGCATTATCCTCTCTGACCATAGAGGTAATGGTACCTGTACCGTCAATATGTCCACTGACAATATGTCCTCCAAGTCGGCTGCTCAGTGTCAAAGCTCTTTCGAGATTCACACGACTTCCAGCATGCAGGGATGACAGATTAGTTCTTCGGACTGTCTCGGCCATAACATCTGCATCAAAACTGTTACCTCGAATAGATGTTACAGTCAGACAAATACCGTTTGTGGCAATACTGTCACCAACTTTTGTTCCCTCCAGCACTTTTTCTGCACTGACTGTCAGGCGGTAGGACTCCTTTCCCGGAATCATCTGTTTGACTGTTCCTATTTCTTCTATAATTCCTGTAAACATATCAAACCTCCTGTTTCATTACATATCCGCTGATACAGATATCATTGCCAATATTTCTGGCACTTATGTCCCGAAGTTTCCAGGCATCCGCCAAATGGGCAATACCGCTTCCACCCACCGGTGTTCTGGACGAAGCACCTCCAATTATCATTGGTGCCACATACATCTGTACTTTATCTACAATATCTGCCTCAAAGGCCGCTGCTGCAAGAGTGGCTCCTCCTTCTATCAGAATACTGTCAATCTGCATCTGTCCCAGCATCTCCGTCAGCCTTTTAAGATCCACATGTCCATCCTTTTCATCGGTCACAAGCACTTCTACACCGACACCCTGCAGATCATGAATTTTCTCTTCAGAAGCTTTCGGCGTACAGGCTACAATTGTCCTGATATCTCTGGCTGTCTGTACCAGCCGTGCTGACATTGGTATCCGCAGCATCGAATCAACAATCACCCGAATCGGATTCTTTCCTTCAACCAGACGACAATTCAGCATAGGATCATCTGTCAGCACTGTCTGGGACCCTACCATAATGGCCATATACTGATGACGCAGTCTGTGTACTTCCTTTCTTGATTCTTCACAGGATATCCACTGAGATTCTCCATTAGGCGCCGCAATTTTACCATCCAGTGACATTGCCGATTTATAAAGTACAAAAGGCTCCTTATTCACAATATATTTCATGAAAATTTCATTAAGTCTGATACTTTCATCTGCCAGCACACCCGTAGTCACTTCAATGCCTGCATTACGAAGTTTCTCGACACCTCTCCCTGCTACCAATGGGTTGGGATCCATCGCTCCAACAACCACTCGGCCTATTTTTTTCTCAATAATCTTATCCGCACATGGCGGGGTCTTTCCATAATGGGAGCAAGGCTCCAGGGTCACATACATGGTTGCACCTGTAACATCTGTATCACCGGCATCTCTAAAAGCTTCCACTTCCGCATGTCCCTGCCCACAGCAATGATGATATCCTTTTGCAATAACCTGTCCATTCTTTACTATAACAGCCCCAACCATTGGATTCGGATTTGTATACCCTCTCCCCAAAGCAGCCTGTTCCAGAGCCAGCCGCATATACTGCAGGTCTTCCTGAATTTTATCCATATCCTACCCTCCTGAACAAAGCAATCAGTCGTATAAAATAGAAAAAGCCTCTGAATCTATCCTTCAGAGGCAAATCGACATACTCCTATTGCGCATAAAACGCAGTCTACCAGCGTCAAAATTTATATGAACATCTAATACAGACATTCATATACTATAGCGAAAGAAAATGCTCTGGTCACAAAAATAACCAGAGCAGCCAATAAATTCAGTCACAAAACTTACGTCTATTTATCTTCTTCCATCCAGACTATACTGTCGGCTCCGGACTTTCACCGAATCAACCTTGCGGCTCGTGGGCTATACCACCGGTAGGGACTCACACCCTGCCCTGAAGATCTTATTCACTTTCCGAGAGTTATTATAGCGCATAATGGCAAATAATACAAGAGAATTATAAAGATTTTTCTGAAAATTCTCTGCTATTCCAGCATCAATTTCGAAAAGCCTTCTAATTTAGCCTATACAGCTCAGTCCGTTAAGAACATCCTCCACCATTGCATTCAGCAGTTCCATTACCTGTTCTCCCGTCATTGTGCCATCAATAGTTATCTTTCCCACAATATGGCTATTGCGCCGCCCCCCGTCCAGAAAATATCCGTTCAAAGCACGATAATCCCGCGCATTTTCACCATCTCTCAGCAATACATAGCCCGCCACAGCCATAATAGTATAGGACTGGTCCGTTATACCTTCTACAAAATCCACGTAATAAGCTTTCTGTTTTTCATTAATGTAAGTGTACATTCTCTGGTAAACATTGGACACTTCCAGAAAGCCTGATGGTTCTACACGTCTGAAACACGGAAATTCACCTCTCCACTTGTAGCGGCAAAAGTATTCATTTAATCCACGCCGTACATTCCCACGGTGTTTTCTGCAAGCAAGGGGTGCCGGCCTCTTTTCATAATATCTGCTGCAGTTCTCCAGCGTTTCCAACAACACCTTATATAAATTCTCTGCCTTCTTCATGGATGCAAATTGTATCCAGTATCTGCAGAAAGATGACCTCTCCGTAATAGCTTTATGCAGCCATTCTGTCAGCTCTTCCAACCCGTATGGAGCCAGATACTCACAGGCAGCATCCAAATCTTCCTGACTGAAAGCAAAATTCTCTGCCAATTCTTCATCAAATCTGATCAGGCTGCGTCCAATACCGGCTTCTGTCGAAGGGGCCAGATAAAACTCTATCAATTCATAAAAAACACATAACAGCGGCAAAGCTGACATTTCATCTGCATCCAGTGCTTCCACTCCCAATATCTGGGCTTTCTCAAGCATTGCCTTCAAAGGATGCATTAAAAGCCGCCATGGCAGTTTATCTGCATCCACATCCACCGGTTCCTGATGCGCATTATAATTATATAAATGCAGAGAGCCTTGCAATCCTCTGAACACAAAAGAACTTTCCCTTACTTGATATGGTCCGTCCGACAAACCGTTGACAAAACGCAGACGATATCTTGTTTCTTTGATCATCTCCTCTGTACCGTCTTCGTGTTTGATCATCTCCTCCTGTTCGTAGCTCTCACCTGAAATATGGGTAAGCAAAATCTCCCTCGGATGCCGTCCATCCTCAATCAATACATCTTCGAAATCCAGTTCAAGTGACATTGCCGGTGTACTCAGCACATCAATATGAAGGTTCCTGTTACGGATCTTATAAGGAATTCGTTTCTGGCCCAACACATATTCTGCAAGTCCTGATAGCGCCTGTCTTTCTTCACCATCAAACTGCATAACAAATTCTTTATATTCCGCCTGTTCCTTGCGCAAATCTGCTTTTGCCGTCAGGTAGCCATGGACAATTTTAGTTTCTGCTTCCTCCAGCTCTTCCTCGGTTTTAAACTCAGAAAGCCGCTGTATGGAAAAAATTGTTTTCTCATCCAATTCATACATATCCAACAATGGCAGATATCTGGTTCCCAAATCATGAAGCTGTTCATAATCTGCACCCTTAAGTTGACGGTAATCCCTGTACAAGTCTGTCATAATTTCATTATCAACACTATAGTGCAGCATGCCGCCCCTCCTTTTTACCATAAAAATACTGCCATATGGCGGCAACAGGCAATCCAACCACATTGTTATAGTCACCACAGACAGACTTCACAAATACTGCCGCTCTGCCCTGAATACCATAAGCTCCCGCTTTATCCATCGGTTCACCCGTACGGATATATTCCCGGATCATATCAGCAGACATGGGATACATTGTCACGTCTGTCTTCTCTGCAAAAACTTTCACTGTCCTGTTTCCCTTTGGTCCTTCAATGATGGTAACTCCCGTATAGACCTGGTGAGTCCTCCCCTGCAGCATAAAGAGCATCCGAAAAGCATCCTCTTCATCCGTTGGCTTACCGAGAATCTCATGTTCACAGGCCACAACCGTATCTGCGCCAATAACTATACAATCTTCATCATATTGTTCTGACACATCCAGCGCTTTCTGCTCCGAAAGACGTTTCACTGTCTCCTCAGGACTCCATGATTCCTTTTTTTCCTCTTTTGTACTGACACAAACATCAAAAGTAAAACCTGCCTGTTCCATCAGGTCTCTTCTCCTTGGTGATGCCGATGCCAGAATAATCCTCTTCATGCCGAAATGCCTCCCTGCTGCAAAAATATCTTTAATAAATCAAAAATAATTATACTTTATCTTCTTAGTTTTGTAAACCTCCTCTCAGGATGCTTCATACAGCAGTTACCTCTTCTGCATTTCAGGCATATATTTCCAGTAGCGTTTCGGCATCATCTGCATCTGAAGCCTCGGATTTGTCCGCTCACGTATTGCAATACTCTCCCTGAACGTTTCCCACCAGGCTTTAAAATCATACTCAGCTGCTGATAACATCGCCTCAGGATCCACTTTAAAGTCGGGATGACTGATATAGATCCAGTCATTGCCAGCCTGATGTACCCAAACTTCATCCCGATCCGGATCATGAATGATCCAATGCTCCTGTGGCAGACGGTCAGTAAAGTGATTGGCAAGGAATGTACCCACATGATGTTTTGATAGAAGTTTTCCATAAAGAATATGATTCTCCAGTTCCTGAAATCTCAAAAACCCATATAAACGTTGTGTTTCTCTGGATACAGCTCTGGAAAGCTGGTGCAGCCGCATCACTTCCGGTCTGGTCATGGCATTCAGAATCCTGCTGCCATTGGCAAAGCCCAGAATCAAAAAGCGATATATAACATCCCCCTTATCTTCACTGTCTGCCTCAGCAGCCTGCCATACCATCTGCCACGCATAATCTGAAATACTGCGTACAATAGCTTCAACAACCCGTGAAGCTTTATCCATATCTGGCTCAATCGTATATATATCCGAAAAAAGATCCATATTCACTGCCGGTCCGATAACTATCCTCTGATAAGCATGACCGTAGCGACTGATAAATGCTTCATGCACTGCCGTCAAAATTCCTTCTACACTGTCTTCACATACGAGAATCCGCATTCGTTTATCCGTATCCATTCTGAGCTTCCCTCCACAGTAATCCAATACATTTATTTCTCAACATAATATCCTTCTAAATCTGCCCTGTCAAAACCTGATAGCGATCCGTCTCTTCCACCGGCGCACTTAGATGGAAATCATCAAAAAGGTTCAGCTGCCTGTAAGTCTCACCAGAACGTACAACATCTGACGGAAGATGCTCTTTCAGTCCAAGCAGATTCGTGGTAATAAAACTCTCCTGCATTTTAATAGGCATATAAGTCTTCCCCTGACAGGTTATAAAATACATGGCTCTTTTCAGTACCACACCCATCTTCTTCAAATCATCAAACTGCAATCGTCCAAAGCGCCTCGATCTGCAGATTCTTTTTGCACTGTTCACCCCCAACCCCGGCACTCGCAGAAGACTGTAATAATCTGCTGTCATCACTTCTACAGGAAAATACTCCAGATGTCTTACCGCCCAGTCACATTTCGGATCAAGGAGGATATTGAAATTAGGATGCCGCTCACTGAGAAGCTCCGCAGCCTTAAATCCATAAAATCTCAGCAGCCAGTCTGCCTGATACAGGCGATGCTCCCGCAGAAGAGGCGGTGCTGTTCTGACCGAAGGCAAACGACTGTCCTCATTAATACCCACATATGCAGAATAAAAGACCCTCTTCATCTGAAATTTATCATACAAAGCTTCAGACACACTCATAATCTGATAATCAGACTCTCCTGTTGCTCCCACAATCATCTGGGTACTCTGCCCTGCCGGTACAAATCGGGGTGCATGGCGGTAAACCGCCACCTCCTGCTTCGACCGGAATATACCATTCTGGATCTGCCTCATGGGCTTTACCAGCTGTGCTCTCGGCTTATTAGGCGCCAGCTTCCGAAGTCCCTCTGATGTCGGCAATTCCAGATTACAGCTCATCCTGTCCACAAGAAATCCCGTTTTTTCAATAAGCTCTGCGTCGGCTCCCGGTATGGCTTTTACATGAATATATCCTCTGAAACCATAGATCTCCCTCAGTCGCCTCACAGTCTCATAAATCAGTTCCATAGTATAGGAGGGATTTCGATAAACAGCAGAGCTGAGAAAGAGTCCTTCTATATAGTTCCTCCTGTAAAATCCCATTGTGAGCGTACATACCTCTTCCGGTGTAAAGGTTGCCCGTGGCACATCATTGGTCTTCCTGTTCACGCAATATACACAATCGTAGCAGCAATCATTGGTCAACAGTATCTTTAACAGAGAGATGCAGCGGCCATCCGCTGCAAAGCTATGACAAATTCCACAGGACAGCGTATTCCCCGTACCCTGTTTCCCGTTTTTCCTGTTCACACCTGAAGAAGTACATGCCACATCATATTTTGCCGCATCTGCCAGTATGTGCAGCTTTTCATTCAGATCAGCATTCCACAAGTTCTCCACGATCTCACCCTTTCAAAAACATATGTTCTCATCTATGTAGTCAGTATATCATAATATGCTTATTATGTAAACATATGTTCCGAAAATTTGTTCGTATAAATATATTTAAAAAAAGATTCAAAAATCACATAACATACCGTGTTCTTTGAATCTTTTTAACGTTTTTATTGTTTACCACTGATCAGGCCATGATGCCATAATCCTTAAAATACAGCATCGCCCTCTCCCGGTCTTTTTCAACCTGGGCCTTAACTTCAACAAGGCTATTGAATTTATGCTCATCCCGCACATGCCAGTACAGGCTGACAGCTATCTTTTCTCCGTACAGATCTCCCGAAAAGTCAATTACATGCGTCTCTACTCTCAAATCATTGTGATCCCCCACCGTAGGATTATGTCCAATATTGGTCAAAGCATAATATTGCTTTTCCTGGCTCCCGATACGTATTGTGGATGCATAAACTCCCTCTGGCGGCAGCAGCTTTCCGGCTTCCGGCGCCAGATTGGCAGTCGGCATCCCCACCGTCCGTCCATTGGCTTTTCCTGGAATTACTTCCCCGGTAATATGGTAAGGACGGCCAAGAAGCTCTGTCACCATCTCCATATTACCCTGACTGATATAATGTCTGATCATTGTGGAGCTGATTTCTTCTCCATTCACACAAAGTTTCTCACAATTGTCAACTACATAGCCATACTGCTTTTCATGAGCCTTCAAAAAGGCCACATCTCCGCTTCTCTGATAACCAAAGTGGAAATCGTCACCTACGACAATGACCTCCGCACCGATGCAGCTGACAAGCACATCTTTTACAAAGTCCTCCGGCAGCATATGGGCTGTCTCCTGAGTAAAAGGATATTCAATGAGCACATCTATACCAAATTCTTCCACGATCTTCTGCCGTTCCTCTTTCGTATAGATCAGAGGCTGTATTTTGCCGGACAGAAGGCTCATAGGATGAAAGTCAAAAGTAAATACCACGGTCTGATATCCCTTTTTGCCATACTTTTTCAGCTTCTCTATCAGCAATTGATGTCCCCTGTGAAGGCCATCAAATTTGCCCAGTGCCACAACAGTATGATTCAGCCTGATGTCTTTTGTTCCTCTATAATATATCATGACCGGTGTCACCTCTATACAAACATTTTTATATTTTTAAGACTTCTGGTCTTTTCATCAAATTGATAAACAGCAATAAAAGTACCCGTACTGCTATATACACGCACCAGCTGTCCATCCGCCAGATCTGGAGCTTTCAGCTGATCAGCCGAAAGCCGGTTGCCATTCAGAAGCATTTTATCAGCAGTAATATCCATTGTCCGAACTGTCTCATAATCCGCCAGCATATCTTCAACGGACACCATATGCTGCCTTACAATATCTTCACCCTGAACAGCCATGGTTTCAATCTCATCCAGCGTCCACGCTTCCATGATATCGAAACGTCCCACCTTTGTCCGGGTCAATTCTGCCATACAGGCTCCGCATCCAAGCATCTCACCTATATCCTGACACAATGTCCTGATATAGGTTCCTTTTGAGCAGCAGATTTCCATTGTGACATAAGGCAGCTGTACAGACTGTATTTCGAGACTATGTATCATAACACGCCTCGGCTTCCGCTCTACCTCTTTACCGGATCTGGCCAGCTCATAAAGCTTTTTGCCGTTTATTTTGATGGCTGAGTACATGGGCG
Source organism: Coprococcus sp. (assembly GCA_016297495.1). Lineage (GTDB taxonomy): Bacteria > Bacillota > Clostridia > Lachnospirales > Lachnospiraceae > Coprococcus_A. The sequence continues at coordinate 4,029 of JAEDGN010000035.1, read as the reverse complement.
GCACCTGCATATAATCACCAATAAAGCTTTCTGAGGCTCTCCGAACCTCCTCTTCCGTTACATGGACCTCAGATTCTGACAGCGTCTGGCCTGAAATATCCTGCGTATCTGTCGTTCTTCCAAGGAGCATGACAGCTCTGTAAGTCTTTTCTCTGTCTGTTATCATATCACAGAGCTTTGTTCCCTTTCCAAGGCAGACTGGCAAAACGCCCGTAGCATCAGGATCCAGGGTACCTGTATGTCCAATCTTTTTCTGATGCAGAATTCCCCGCAGGCGGGCTACCACATCATGAGATGTGTACCCTTTTTCCTTACGGACATTGATCATTCCATCGTACATGCCTCAAGCTGCTCCTTTATCATATTTTCAACCTTCCGGTAATTCTCCCAGGGATCGCCGGCTGCCGAAAAACCAGCTGCCCGCACATGTCCGCCTCCGCCAAATTCAGCCGCAATGCTGCTGACATCCACATAATGATTGGAACGCAGGCTGAATTTGTATCCAACCTGATCTGTCTCCGATGCCAGAACAGCCACTTCAATACCCTCTGTAACCCGCAGCTGATCGATGACTCCTTCCAGGTCGGCATGTGCTGCATGAAAGCTGTCAAGAACCGTACGGTCCACAACACTGACAATGACCTTTCCGCCAAGAGTCAGCTTTGCATCAGTAAGACAGTGTCCCAGTAACTGATTCTGCATAAAAGTCTTTCTGTAAAATACGCCGTCGATCAGATCAGAATAAGGGATCCCCTTCTCCATCAGTTTTCCTGCCACATCCATGGTGTGATGACTGGTATTGCTATATTTGAAAACACCCGTATCACAGATGATACCCATATACAATGCCGTAGCAGCTTCACGGGAGATTTTTTCCATATCCATGAGATCTGCCAATACTTCACAGGTAGAGCTGGCATCCGGCAGTATATGGTTTTCATCGGCATATGACGGATTACTAATATGATGATCGATGCAGATACGGTGACCGGCTGTCTCAAAATATTTGACGGCACCTGCCAGACGCCCCATATCACTGGCATCCAGGGCAATAAACAGATCATAGACTGTATCATCATCATAGGTATTAATGATCAGTTCCGTACATGAAACGACCTTATAACTGTCGGAAACAGGCTCCAACCGTACATCCGCCCTGATATGTGGATAATTGTCATGAATATAATGCCAGAGACCCATGCAGGCCCCTACGCAATCTCCATCCGGTCTTGTATGACCGGCGATCATGACTGTTCGAGCCCGTTCAAGACTGGACAATATATTATTCATTGTCATCTTCCCCTTCGGTTTCCCTCCCTGAATCGTTCTGAACCACTTCATCAATAAGCTTTGACATGTTCACACCGTATTCAATGGACTGATCAATTACAAAATGAAGCTCCGGTGTATTTCTCAGATTCACGTTTCTCGCCAGTTCACGGCGAATGAATCCCAGTGCACTTTTAAGACCCGCCATCGTAGCATCCTGGGCATCCTTATCGCCCAGAACACTGATATACGCTTTGCACTGTTTCAGATCCGGTGCCACTTCCACAGCCACAACACTGGTCATCGGACTGATCCGAGGATCTTTGATCTCCCGCGAAATGATGCGGCTCAGCTCCTTCTGGACCTCACCATTGATACGTGTATTTTTAATACTGTTTTTTCTCATACAAACTCCTATCTCGGAACCTCTTCCATAACAAATGCCTCAATCTGGTCGCCTTCCTTGATATCGTTATATTTCTCGAAGGACATACCACATTCGTAACCGGCATTGACCTCCTTCACATCATCCTTGAATCGCTTCAAAGATGCCAGAACACCTTCATGGATGACCACATTATCACGAAGCAGACGGACTTTGCAGTTACGGACGATCTTACCGTCCTGCACATAACCACCGATAATCGTTCCCACACCGGATACTTTATAGGTCTGACGCACTTCGGCATGACCAATGATTTTCTCTTGAAATGTCGGTTCAAGCATACCCTTCATGGCAGCTTCGATATCCTCAATGGCATTATATATGACTCTGTACAGACGCAGGTCGACCTTCTCCTGTTCAGCAACCATTTTTGCCTGATTGTCCGGACGAACATTGAAGCCAATAATAATGGCATTGGATGCAGATGCCAGCGTCACGTCAGATTCATTAATGGCACCTACACCGCCGTGGATAACCTTAACAGCCACTTCATCATTGGAAAGTTTTGCAAGGCTTTGCTTTACAGCCTCTACAGAACCCTGAACATCGGCTTTGACAACAATATTGAGTTCCTTGATCTGACCTTCCTGAATCTGATCGAACAGACTATCAAGAGATAATTTTGACTTTGTATCTGCCAGCATCTTCTCACGCTTGGTAGCTATAAAGGTTTCAGCCATGGCACGGGCTTCTTTTTCAGTCTCTGTTGCAAGGAATACTTCACCTGCCTGAGGAACCTCATTCAGGCCAAGAATCTCCACTGGTGTGGATGGGCCGGCCTTTTTCACACGGCGTCCCTTATCATCGACCATGGCACGGATCTTACCATAAGCAGTACCTACAGTAACATTATCGCCCACATTTAATGTTCCCTTCTGAACAAGAACTGTAGCAACAGGGCCACGTCCTTTATCAAGCTGTGCCTCGAGAATCAGACCTCTGCCCCTTCTGTTTGGATTTGCTTTCAATTCTTTCACTTCAGCATCCAGCAGAATCATATCAAGGAGATCCTGAAGGCCTTCCCCTGTATGGGCAGATACCGGTACCATAATGGTCTGACCGCCCCAATCCTCGGCCACAAGGCCATACTCAGTCAGTTCCTGTTTTACACGATCGATGTTGGCACTTGGTTTATCAATCTTATTAATGGCTACGATAATATCAATCTCAGCTGCCTTGGCATGATTAATAGCCTCTATAGTCTGCGGCATAACACCATCATCGGCCGCAACAACAAGAATAGCGATATCTGTTGACTGGGCACCTCTAAGTCGCATGGCTGTAAATGCCTCATGCCCCGGTGTATCCAGGAAAGTAATCTTCTGACCATCTACATCCACTACATAAGCACCGATATGCTGTGTAATACCACCTGCTTCTCCTGCCGTTACACTGGTTTTACGGATTGCGTCCAGAATGGAGGTCTTACCATGGTCAACATGGCCCATGACACAGACTACAGGCGGACGTGTTACCATATCGTCCTCACTCTCTTCATCTTCCTTCAGCATTTCCTCAATGACATCCACAACAACCTCGTGCTCACAGAGAATATCATAATCCAATGCGATTTCTTCAGCTTCTTCATATGAAATCTCTGAATTCAGATTCAGCATCTTACCGGCAAGGAACAGCTTCTTGATAATCTGAGCTGCCGGCACCTTCATTTTATCTCCCAGTTCCTTAAGAGTAATACTTTCCGGCAGTACAATGCTTGTTACCTTCTCAACAACCGGCTCAGGCTTTGGCTGAGTATTGACCGGTTTCTTGCGCATTGTAGTCCGATTATTTTTATTATTGCCGTTTTTGCCATTCTTAGATGTATTTCTCTCATCAAAATCTCTGTCCTCACGACGGTTATCGCGATCTTTGTTGTCCTTATAATTTCTGCGATTCTCTCTGGTCGTATCCTTTGTCATGACAACTTCTTTATTGATGGCACTGTCCAGATTGAACTTGCTGTCACGGCCGCTGTTTCTGCTGCCCTGACCTCTGCCGCCCTGATTATTGCCATCGCGATTAAAGCTTCTCTCACCGTTCTGGTTATTTCTGTCACGATTAAAGCTTCTCTCGCCATTCTGGTTATTTCTGTCACGGTTAAAGCTTCTCTCACCGTTCTGGTTATTTCTGTCACGGTTAAAGCTTCTCTCGCCGTTCTGGTTATTTCTGTCACGGTTAAAGCTTCTCTCACCGTTCTGACTGTTTCTGTCACGGTTAAAGCTTCTCTCGCCGTTCTGGTTATTTCTGTCACGGTTGAAGTTTCTCTCACCGTTCTGGTTATTTCTGTCACGGTTAAAGCTTCTCTCGCCGTTCTG
>JAEDGN010000034.1 GCA_016297495.1 Coprococcus sp. | reverse complement strand
TTACTTTGGTTTTTGTTCTTAAAAATTCTTTTGGAATTTTCGGGATTGTTTTATTGTTGAGTTGTCAATGTACATTCTTTGCTGCATCAGCCTTTCTTTTTGGAAAAGACTAAAGCGGAGAAGGAGGGATTTGAACCCTCGCGCCGCTACTAACGACCTACTCCCTTTCCAGGGGAGCCCCTTCAGCCTCTTGGGTACTTCTCCATAAGCTGACTAAACAAGTGGTATTTAATTTGCATCCAAGCGGATACAGCGGAGAAGGTGGGATTCGAACCCACGGCCCCTTGCGGAGTCACTGGTTTTCAAGACCAGCTCCTTAAACCACTCGGACACCTCTCCATTGCGTTTTGACTTCATGGAAGGTCTCACGCGACAATAGATATATTATCATTTCAAAAGGCGATTGTCAACAATTAATTTCACTTTTTTTCAATTTTTCTCGCAGAAAAGCTTGAGCTAATAGCATATCTTCCGGCGTTGTTATTTTGATATTTCTGTAGTCACCCATGAGAAGCCGTATTTTCCGATGAGTATATTTTTCTACAGCCATTGCATCGTCAGTCACAGTGTTGTCATTGGCTTCCTCACGTTTTTGATAGGCCTCCAATACTATTTTATATTGGAAACTTTGCGGTGTCTGGATCAGCCACACCAGCGAACGGGACGGTGTGTCCCGGATATAGCCTTCTTCATCAGCTATTTTCACTGTATCTTTTGAGGGAACTGCTGTCACACATGCACCGGTTGTTTTTACACAGGCAATATTTTCATTGATCAGCTCCGGTGTAATCAAAGGCCTGGCACCATCGTGAATCAGGACATAATCACAGTCGGGTACAGCCTTCAGCCCCTCATAAACAGAATCAAATCTTTCTTTTCCGCCGGCTACGAGTCCAGATACCTTTTTAAAACCATACTTTTCTATAATTTCACGCCGGCAATACTCGATATCTTCCTTTCCCGTTACAAGAACCACCTCATCCACCTTTGATTCTTCAAAAGCTTTTAATGCAAAATAGATCACCGGCTTGTCATATATAAGCAGATATTGTTTCTGAACATTGCTGTTCATACGTTTACCACTGCCTGCAGCCAGAACGATTGCTGCTGTTTTTTCCTGTCTTTTTTCCATTATAGTTATAACCCTTCTCCAATTTTCAGATTAGGAATAGCATTCAGATCCAGTCCCGCTCTTTTTCCATTCAAATAATCATAATAGCCTGCCGCACCGATCATGGCCGCATTATCTGTACAAAGAAGAGGTGAAGGCCTGTAAAATTCCAGATGTCTTCTGCTGCAAGCCAGTTCCATTGCTTCCCTGAGTGCGCTGTTAGATGCAACACCGCCGGCCAGCGCCACTTTCCGAATTTTATATTCCCCGGCCGCTTCCATCGTATGTTCCACAATGACATCCACAATAGCCTTCTGAAATGAAGCAGCCACATCTGCCGTATTCACTTCAATTTTCTTCATCCGACATTCATTCAGATAATTTAATACCGCCGACTTAACACCGCTGAAACTGAAATCCAGTGGTGCCCCCTGAATATGCGCCTTTGGAAATGTAATGGCGCCACTGTTACCCTCCTTTGCCAGCCTGTCTATCTTTGGGCCTCCCGGATAACCCAGCCCGATCGCACGGGCAACCTTATCAAAAGCTTCTCCAGCGGCATCATCATGGGTTCTTCCAATAATTTCATATTTGCCATAATCCTTTACCAGCACCAGATGGGTATGCCCTCCTGACACGACCATGCATAAAAATGGAGGTTCCAGATCTTTATTCTCAATATAATTAGCCGAAATATGGCCCTCAATATGATGCACCGGAACAAGCGGCTTGCCGGAAGCATAGCTGATGGCCTTTGCCTCTGCCACCCCTACCAGCAATGCCCCTACCAGCCCTGGTCCGTAGGTGACAGCAAGAGCATCCACATCGCTCAGAGTCATATGCGCATCTTTAAGAGCCTTCTCAATAACCGGATTAATTTTTTCAATGTGTTTTCTGGAAGCAATCTCAGGGACAACACCGCCATATAGTTTATGCAGCTCTATCTGAGAATAAATCACATTTGACAAAACCTCACGGCCATTTTTGACAACTGCAGCCGCTGTCTCATCACATGAACTCTCAATGGCCAAAATCACAATATCCTTATCCATTTTATTACTCCTCAAAATTCAGTTCCAGAGACTTTTTATCCTTTCCTGGCCAGGCATTTGGAAAAATACGTCTGACATCGTCTATATACATCTCCGGTTTATTCAGTGCAGGACTATAATGAGTCAGCCACAATTCCTTAACATTAGCCTGCTTCGCCAGTCTGCCGGCTTCTTCAAATGTCATATGTCTGTACTTGACCGCATTATTGACATCTCCCTTTTCACCGTACATACCCTCACAGATAAACAAATCAGAACCCTGCGCATTGCGGACAATACTTTCCGTTGGCCGGGTATCTGTTGTATAAGTTACTTTAATTCCTTTGCGGGCAGGTCCCAACACCATATCCGGTGTATAGACCCTTTCTCCGTCTGTAATAGTCTCGCCCTTCTGCAGACGGCTCCAATATTTCATCGCCACCTCATTTGCCCTGGCACGCTCCACATCAAACAATCCGGCTCGTTCAATGGAAACACTGTAGCCATAACAGGTTACTCTGTGGTTGACTTTAAAGGCATCTATTACATATCCGTTAATCCTGATCTGCTGCTGAGGTTCAGTCAGTTCTATAAAATGAATCTCAAAAGGCAGTTCCGGGGCGATGACCCGTAATGCCTTAACTACCTTTTCAAGGCCCTTTGGTCCAATCATCGTCAACGGTTCTGTTCTGTCTGAATTGCCCATGGCAAGCAAAATTCCAGGCAGACCGCTTATATGATCACCATGAAAATGAGTAATACAAATAATATCAAGAGGTCGAAAACTCCAGCCTTTCTCACGAATGGCAATCTGAGTCCCCTCTCCGCAATCAATCAGCAGACTGCTCCCGTTAAAACGAAGCATCAATGAGGTCAGCCATCTGTATGGCAGCGGCATCATTCCACCCGTTCCAAGCAAACATAAATCCAGCATTTTATTCCTCTTTCTATAAAAGTTCTGTCTCTTCCTCACTATCCGGAGGATAAGCCCAGGTCATGATCATTCTTTCATAACAGTTCTCACACATGTGAAATGAATGGCGGAAACCATCCCATTTCGAGAAATATCCCCACACCTGGCTGACTGCAAGAAAAGCAGCCTTATCACTGCTGCCCACAGGTGCGATTACCTGGCCACAGCAATTACATACAATCATCTCTTTTTTATTATCCTCATCGTATTTTTTCATAGAATCCTCCACTTTATCCATCCCGGATCACTTCGCATCAACTGTCTTCAAAGCTCCGCTATGCGACTCACTTCGACGAAATCTATTATACAAAAATACGCATTATACGTCACCGGTAATGATTTCCTTCCGCATGATGACAGCATCCTCAACAGGTCTGTCATAAAAGCGCTTCCGGATACCGATTTTTGCAAAGCCCAGTTTTTCATAGACATGCTGCGCTGCAAAATTACTCTGGCGGACTTCCAATATAAAATGCCGGATACCATCCAATACATCCTCCTGTATCAGATGCTCAACCAGCCGGCTTCCAATCCCCTGATTTCTACAGTCATCACGGACAGCCACATTCACAATCTCCGACTCATCCAGTGCACGATAACTGCCGCAGTAACCGACAATTCCCCGGTCAGAATCCTGTGCTATCAGAAATCTGGCCCCCGGCTGTTTTAACGAATCTCTGAAAGCCTCCCCCGACCATGGATCTCCAAATAATTCCTCCTCTATGGCCTCTACTTGTAATATATCCGCTTCTTCCATCGGGCGTATGGTCATTCTCTGTTCTGCTCCTCTTCCTTTTTAGCCGCCAGTTCACGCTCAGCCTGTGATAAGCGAAGATAATCCGGCTGATGCTCAGCGGGTGATTCACAACGTCCTTCTTTGTAATACTGAACTGCCAGAGCACCCAATGCTCCTGCCCTCTGCTGATTCAGGTGAACCGGAGCATATGCGTGAGGCACCTGTATCCCCTCCTCAAGTGCCTGTCTGAAAACAGGTACACCATCACCAAGAAATATTACTCTGCGCCCCAGATCGTTGATTTCCGAAATAATTTCATTAATCATAACCGCTTTCTGATGAGCAATACAGATCATCTGATTTCCTTCAAAAGTATATAATCCCGTATAAGTCTGATTCCTGCGGGCATCCATCAGAGGGCAGATCACCGCATCCGTTCCAAACAGATTATAAGCAATGGCATCCACTGTCGGCACACTGATAATCGGTTTATTTAAAGCCAATCCCAATCCTTTAGCTGTTGCTGATCCAATTCTCAACCCGGTAAAAGAACCCGGACCGCCTGATACCGCAATGGCGTCCATCTCCGTCACGGAAATCCCCGTCATTTTCAGCAAAGCATCCATCATCGGCAATAAGGTCTGGGAATGAGTCTTTTTAAAATTAGTCGTATATTCTCCAATAAGTCGGTCTTCTGTTACAACAGCAACGGACGCAACAAGACCTGAACTCTCTAATGCAAGTATCTTCACAGTGATCCTCCCTCCTCAATTGTAATCACCCTGTAATCGAAGCCTTTGTCAAGCACCTTTTCAATCCGCACTGTTTCATAATGGTCCGGCAGTATCTCTTCTATCAGATCAGCCCATTCGATCATGCTCACACCATCGCCGAAAATATATTCATCAAATCCGATTTCTTCCATCTCTTCCACATCACCAATGCGGTAAACGTCAAAATGGTAAAATGGCATCCTGCCTTCATCATAAGCCTGTACAATGGTAAAAGTCGGGCTGCTGACAGGCTCCGTAATTCCCAGCCCTGCTGCAAATCCCTGAGTAAAGACTGTCTTCCCGACTCCAAGATCCCCCACAAGGCAGATCACATCTCCGGGCTTTGCTGCTTCACCCATCTTTTTTCCTATCTGATACGTCTCTTCCGCACAAAAAGTTTCTATTGTCATGCTCAACTCTTTCACACCGCCAATTTTATTACTTTTTTAAACAAATCTTTCCGGCATCTACACTCTTTTTCAGGCAGTCAATAATACGATCATACTGCTCCCGGATCTGCCGTTTCGGCCAGATATAACCTCTGGCGGCCGTCACATAAACAACCAGTTCACGGCCATTGTCCTTTACCTTTGTCACTTGCTCCCATGGAATATCCACCTGCTCCTCACCCAATTTAATGGTAAGATGCTGACTATCCAATGCATACGTCAGTTCTCCCCCAAGAGATTTGTTGGATGTAATCTGACCCGCAGCCTTCGTCCACAGCATAACCGGATTGATAACTGTAAACAATAGGGAAATGATAATCAGTAGTATTTTCCCGGTACTGTCCAGACTCGTCAATCTGACACATAAAATAACCGCCGCAGCCAGGCTCAGTACAATGCCGAAAATACCGGATATTTTCGTATAGTAATGATACATCATAAAATAATACAAATCTGTAACGCTTAATTTGATTTTAAACTCAATATTCTCCACGATGGCCTCCTGAAAATCTTCTGTTTCTAGTCTATAATAGTATCATCATTCCAGAATCATTGTCAACTGAATCCGCTTTTTACTTACATCCACTGACATAACCTTCACATCCACCACATCTCCGACACTGACCACCTCCAGCGGATGGCGAACAAATTTTTTATTCGTCAGCTGTGAAATATGCACCAGTCCATCCTGGTGGACACCGATATCCACGAACACACCGAAATCAATGACATTTCTGACGGTCCCTTTCAAAATCATGCCTTCCTTCAGATCCTTCATTTCCAGGACATCCGTTCTGAGAACCGGCCTCGGCATGTCCTCTCGCGGATCTCTGCCAGGCCGCTGCAATTCTTTCACAATATCTCTCAGGGTCAGTTCACCGATGGACAATTCCTCTGCCAGTGTTTGATAGTTTTTGACATCAATGACAACTGCACCTTCCCGAAGCTTTTCCAGCGGAATCTGCATTTTATCCAATAGTTGTTTTACCGCATCATAAGATTCAGGGTGAACGCCAGTCCTGTCCAGCGGCTGACTGCCATCATTGATCCTCATAAATCCGGCACATTGTTCATAAGCCTTTGGTCCCAGTTTCGGCACCTTCAGAAGCTGTTTTCTATTGTCAAACCGCCCATTGGCCTCTCTGTAAGTTACAATATTTTTCGCAATAGCCTTACTGATACCAGAAACATATTCCAGCAGGGATGCAGAAGCCGTATTCAGATCGACTCCCACCCTGTTAACACAGTCTTCAACTGTTCCATCCAGCACTTCTGATAATTTCTTCTGATTCATATCATGCTGATATTGTCCCACACCAATGGCCTTTGGATCGATCTTCACCAGCTCTGCCAGAGGATCCTGCAGACGTCTGGCAATGGATGCCGCGCTTCTTTGGCCCACATCAAAATTCGGGAATTCTTCCGTTGCCAGCTTACTGGCAGAATAAACGCTGGCACCTGCCTCACTGACAATCACATAGGCCACATGTTCCGGTATCTCTTTCAGTAATTCGACAATGACCTGCTCGGATTCTCTTGAAGCCGTCCCGTTTCCCAGAGAAATCAGGGTAATGCCATATTTTCGTATCAGTTTTTTTAATATATCTTTTGACTGGGCTATCTTTTTCTGTGGCTCCGTCGGATAAATAACAACTGTATCCAATACTTTTCCAGTTGGATCCACAACCGCCAGTTTACATCCTGTCCTGAAAGCCGGATCCCATCCCAGAACTGTCTGTCCTGCAATCGGAGGCTGCATTAGAAGCTGCTCGAGATTTTTACCAAAGACCTTCATAGCACCTTCCTCTGCCATCTCTGTTAAATGATTTCTGATCTCTCTTTCAACAGCCGGTGCGATAAGTCTCTTATAACTATCCTCTGCTGCTGCCTCAATGACAGGTGTTGTATAAGGATTGTGCTGGTGAATCATCTGCCTTTTCAGCCATCCAACAATTTTTTCCTCCGGCACTTCAATTGATACATTCAGTACTTTTTCCTTTTCACCGCGGTTAACTGCCAGCACCCTGTGCCCGGCCATTTTTGCCACCGACTCCGAGAAATGATAATACATTTCATATACTGAATGCACTTTTTCATCTTTTGCCTCTGACACCAACTGCCCTTCTGTCATAAAACATTTTCTGATCCATGCACGATATGCCGCATTATCCGCAATTCCCTCTGCAATGATATCCGACGCTCCCTCCAAAGCCTCCTGCACATTCTGAACACCTTTTTCTTCGGATATATAGGCTTCCGCCTCTTTTTCCACAGGCTTCTTCAAATTCTGCAGCAAAATTAAAGCGGCAAGACCATCCAGCCCCTTCTCCTTTGCAATCATGGCTCTTGTCCGCCGTTTAGGACGATAAGGTCGGTAAAGATCCTCTACCGCCACCTGTGTCTGAGCCTCCATAATCTGTTTCTTCAGTTCGTCCGTCAACTTCCCCTGTTCCTCAATAGAAGCAATCACCTGCTGTTTCTTTTCTTCAAGATTTCTCAAATAAACAAGACGCTCATAGAGATTTCTCAGTACTTCGTCATTCAGTGCACCGGTTTTTTCTTTGCGGTAACGCGCTATAAAAGGAATCGTATTGCCCTCATCAATTAATGCCACCGCCGCCTGAACCTGCCATTTTTCCACTCCCAGTTCCCGGCTCAATCTTTCTTCAATATCTATCATTCTACCGTCTCCTTTAAAAACTGCTTATACCCTGTGAACCATCTGTACTACAATATAATGGGACTGCTGCAAAATATGTTAATTGACTATTGTTAAACAAATTTTGCGACAGCCCCATCCCATAGTAGTTGTCAGTTATTTTTCAAACAAATGATCTATGAGCGTATGACCCTCTGCAATATAATTGCCGCTGGCCTCGCCTTCACGTTCATTATACAGCCATGTTTTATCCAGCTCATTGGTACTGTCATATAACAGATACGGCACAGGTTCACTGGCATGGGTACGAATCTCAATCGGTGTCGGATGATCCGGCAATACAAGCATGCGGAAGTCCACTCCTGCCGCCTTCAGTCCCTCATAAACTGTCCTGATAACCTTGCTGTCCAGATATTCTATGGCTTCAACTTTCTTCGATACACTTCCCTGATGCCCCATTTCATCCGGTGCTTCCACATGAATATAGGCAAAGTCTGCACCTTCATTGCATAATGCATGGACTGCCGCCTGAGCCTTACCCACATAATTGGTATGAAGGCCACCATTCGCACCTTCAACGATAATATTACGCATACCGGCGCCAACAGCAATCCCTTTCAGCAGATCAACAGCTGATACCATAACGCCATCCTTGCCTGTCTTCTCTTTAAAAGAAGTCAGGGCCGGACGGGTACCAGCCCCCCAGAACCAACAGGAATTGGCCGGATTAAGTCCTTTTTTCTTTCTCTCTATATTAATCGGGTGATTGACAAGAATATCGTAGCTCTTCTTCATCATTTCACGAAGAACCATGTCCTCCGGCAGATACTCTTTGATAACCTGTCCGAGATGATCATGGGGTGCTGCCAGATCTACCACCTGACCTTTATCCCAGATCGTCAGATGCCGGTAACTCGTACCTGCATAAAACCTGTAGGTGTCATTCTCCAGTTCCTCCCGCACCGCATTCAAAAGAACAGCCGCATCTTCTGTCGATATCTCATCTGAACTATGATCAATAATTGTCCTTTCCTCATAAACATCTTCATCTTCTGTAAGCGTCACCAGATTACATCTCAATGCAATATCTGTCGCCTTCATATCAACACCGATACTCAAAGCCTCAAGAGGAGAACGTCCGGTATAATACTGTCGCGGATTGTACCCCAGTACGGAAAGATTGGCTGTATCGCTGCCAGGACTCATACCATCAGGAATCGTATGCACCATACCGATCTCTGATCTGGCAGCCAGCATATCCATCGTCTCCGTCCCTGCATATTCCAATGGCGTCTTTCCCGACAATTCCGCTATGGGTCTGTCCGCCATGCCATCTCCAAGAACAATTACGTATTTCATTACAGGTCTTCCTTTCGTCTCATTTTGCCATTCTAAATAATTATGACTGTAACATTTCAGCTTAACCGTTTTATTCATTTACAAAAATACGGGAGATAAAGCCTTGCAGCTGTACCTGCCGTTCCTCAAAATCCTCTACTTTCATCGGTGCGGTGATAAAAGCATACTCACCGGTCACATCCTCGGCCTGACAAAATTCCACACTGCCGAACAGTGCCCGTATCTCAGCTGCACTTTCTTCCGGATCGCCCTTTACACGGACAAAAAACCGACTGACATACTGTTCATAATCTGCCAGTTTTAACTTTTCAGACCGCCATTCTGTCATAATATGGGTTCCCATATGCTTTACCTCATCCACTATGTCAGAAACAACGGCGCTGGCTGTTGGAAGCTTACCTGCACCTCTGCCATAAAACATCACATCTCCCAGTGCATTGCCCTTAACCAGAATCGCATTGAACACATCACTTACACTGTAAAGCGGATGCCCCTCACCGATCATCATCGGTGCTACAAGTGCAAAAACTCCCTGATCTTCTTTCCTGCTCATTCCAAGTAGCTTGATGCTCTTATTCATCAGTTTCGCATATTTAAAATCAATATCTGTAATCTGAGTGATACCTTCTGTATGAATATCCTCATAATCAACCTGCATGCCGTATGCCAGAGAAGTTAAAATAGCTATCTTTCGGCAGGCATCATAGCCTTCCACATCCGCTTCCGGATTTCTTTCAGCATACCCCTTCTCCTGTGCCTGTTTCAGCACATCCGCATAATTGGCACCATCATTGTCCATTTTCGTGAGCATATAATTGGTTGTTCCGTTTAGAATGCCTGTGATTTCCGTAATCTCATCAGCTGTCAGAGACTGATTCAGGGGACGGATAATCGGAATACCGCCGCCCACACTGGCCTCAAACAGAAAATTCACATTATTAGCACGGGCAATCTCCAGCAGCTGGGCACCATGCTTGGCAACCAGCTCCTTATTGGAAGTAGCTGCACTCTTGCCGGCAAGCAGAGCTTTTTTTACAAAAGTAAGAGCAGGTTCAACACCTCCCATCACTTCCACAACTATTTTAACATCCGGATCATCCAGAATCACCTGATAATCATGAACAATTTTCTCCTGAATCGGATCCCCGGGAAAATCTCTCAGATCAAGAACGTATTTTACGTTGATCTCTTCACCTGCCCGTTTTGCAATTGCGTCATGATTGGTTGCAAGTACCTCCACAACACCCGAACCTACTGTACCATATCCTAAAACTGCTATATTTACCATAATCTCCTCCTGCATCTGCTGCTCAGTGCCATTCTATTCTCTTCCAAGTATTTTTATATCGTGAACGCCTTTCATCGCATTCAGCGTTTCCACAAGTGCAGAAAAATCTCCCGATGTAGGCAGTATATCTATACTCAACGTCAGTGATGCCACCCCGTTAATCGGGATGGCCTGGTGTATGGTCAGTATATTGGCATGAAAATCGGCAATTCTCCCCAGGATTCCGGAGAGGACTCCCGGTTCATCATCCAGCTGTATACTCAATGTGATGGTCCTCCCATGAATATTCTCATGAAAAGGAATAATATCATCTTTGTACTTATAAAATGAACTTCTGCTGATGCCCACAGCATCCGTTGCCTCCTGCACAGTCACGGCTTTCTCAGAATCAATCATCCGTTTTGCCTCTACAACCTTCAGAAGGACCTCCGGTAATGCTTTCTCCTTCACAATGTAATACTTATTGTTGCTGTCCATAAAACCACCCTTTGTTCGCACTGGAAAAACACTTGTTTTTACTAGAACGATAGTAACACAAAAAACGACCCGATGCAACTATTTTTCTCAGAAAAAAATAATCACAGCAGCAGCCTATTCCTGAGGCTGATTTTTCAGAAGATTATTCCATTTCAGATAGGCATTGATAAAAACATCTATATTGCCATCCATCACTGCATCCACATTGCTGCTTTCAGCTGAAGTCCGGTGATCTTTCACCAGCTTATACGGCTGCATGACATAGGAACGGATCTGGCTTCCCCATGCATTGTCCTTAACCTCACCGCGTATGCCGGACAGTTTTTCCTGGTTCTCCTGCTGCTTCAGCAAATACAACTTTGCTTTCAGCATCTGCATTGCTTTGTCTTTATTCATATGCTGAGAACGCTCATTCTGACACTGTACAACAATATTGGTCGGTAAATGCGTAATACGAATAGCAGAGGATGTCTTGTTGATATGCTGACCACCAGCACCACTGGATCTGTAAGTATCAATTCTCAGATCATCCTCATTAATTTCAATATCCAAATCTTCCTCAATGTCCGGCATCACATCACAGGAAGCAAAGGAAGTCTGCCTCTTGCCCGCAGCATTAAAAGGTGAAATACGTACTAACCGATGAATACCCTTTTCACTCTTCAGATAGCCATAGGCATTCTCGCCGGCAATCTCCACAGTTACGGATTTGATGCCCGCTTCCTCTCCGTCCAGATAATCCAGCACTGTTGTAGTAAAGCCATTTTTCTCTGCCCATCGTGTATACATACGGAACAGCATACTCACCCAGTCACAGGCCTCCGTGCCGCCCGCCCCGGCATGGAGTGTCAGAATAGCGTTATCACTATCATACTCCTCCGATAAAAGCGTTTTAATTCGAAGATGTTCAAAGCGCTTTTCAAAATCACTCATGGCTTCCTGCACTTCTGGTATCAGTGATGCATCCTCTTCTTCATATCCCATCTCCAGCAGCGTCTCCACATCCTCATAGGCAGTTTGAAGACGTCTGTATTCTTCTGCCGTATCTTTCAGATTCTTGAGCTCCTTCATGGCTTCATTGGCCTTATCGGCATTGTCCCAGAAACCCGGCTCCTCCATCATTCGCTCCAGTTCTTCAATCCTTGACTGCTTATTAGCCAGGTCAAAGTGAATCCCCCACTTCTTTTAATGGTACGGCATAGCCGTTCAATGCAAACTTGATCTGATCAAACTCGACCACCAAAATCACCTCTTTCTTTATTTAACAATGATAAAAGGCTGTGAATTTTCTTCCGAATTAATGCGGATTCACAGCCTGTTTATTTGATTATTTATTGCGTCCACAGCAATTCTTGTATTTAATTGGCTTTCCATCCGGATAGCATTTACCGCACGGACATGGATCGTTCGGCAACACTTTTTTATTGTTCCTGCGGACAGGCTTCCTTGGGCCGGAATCATCTTTGTTGGTGCCGGTCACCTTAACCTCCTGCTTTCTCTCTGTTTCCGGTTTTTTGCGGATATGCAGCATAATCGTGACAATATCCTTGGAAATGGATGCAATCATTTCCTCAAACATCTCAATACCTGCATACCGATATTCTACAACAGGATCCTTCTGCGCATAGGCCTGCAGGGAAATGCCCTGACGAAGCTGATCCATATCATCAATATGGCTCATCCATTTATTATCGATGACTTTCAAAAGAAATACACGCTCAACCTCACGGAAGGTTTCCGCAGAACCTGTTTCCTGTTCAATTTCCTTCTCTTTCTGGGCATAGAGTTCTTTTACCTTCTCCGTTATCTCATCAATCAGACGTTCTCTTGTATAGCCTTTATAATCATCATGATTCATAGAAAGAGGACGAATCGGTGCAATCGGAAGCAAGGTTCTGTTTAACATGAGGAGATTCCATTCCTCCGGGCTCTGACCATCTTCAATAACATCCGAAACCTCAGCCTTTACGACATCGCCAATCATTCGCAGAATCTCATCTCTCATGCTCTCGCCTTTAAGGACACGGCGGCGCTCCTCGTAGATCAGCTCACGCTGTTCATTAATGACCTGGTCATATTCCAGCAGATTCTTTCGAATGGAGAAGTTGTTGGACTCAATCTTCTTCTGAGCCTTCTCAACAGCACTGGACAACATTTTGTGTTCAATGGCCATACCATCTTCATGAGAAAGGGCATTGAACACTTTCATCATCTTGTCCGAACCGAAAAGACGCATCAGATCATCTTCCAGTGAAATATAGAAACGGGTGTCACCCGGATCCCCCTGTCGTCCTGCACGGCCACGCAGCTGATTGTCAATACGTCTCGCCTCATGACGTTCTGTACCGATGATCTTCAGACCACCCAGCTCGGCCACACCTTCTCCCAGCTTGATATCCGTACCACGGCCGGCCATATTGGTCGCAATGGTAACCGCACCTCTTTCACCTGCATCCGCAACAATCTGAGCTTCCTTCTCATGATACTTGGCATTCAGTACATTATGCGGAATGCCCTGTTTTCTGAGCATATTACTGAGTTCTTCGGATCCTTCGATGGTGATCGTACCAACCAGTACAGGCTGTCCTTTTTTATGCGTCTCTATAATATCCTCTACAATAGCATTGATCTTTTCCCTGTGAGTCCCATATACGACATCATCATGATCCACTCGGATTACCTTCTTGTTCGGCGGAATCTCAATAACATCCAGGCCATAAATCTCACGGAATTCATTCTCCTCCGTCAGGGCTGTACCTGTCATACCGGCTGTCTTTGCGTATTTATTGAAGAAGTTCTGCAGCGTAATTGTTGCCAGTGTTCTGCTCTCACGCTTAACATCTACACCTTCCTTCGCCTCGATTGCCTGATGGAGGCCATCCGAATAACGGCGTCCCGGCATGATACGTCCGGTAAATTCATCAACGATCAGCACTTCGCCATCCTTAACCACATAGTTCTTGTCCCGTGCCATGAGATAATTGGCACGAAGGGCAAGTGTCATAACATGCTGAATCTCCAGATTCTCAGCATCCGCCAGATTGTTCAGATGGAAATACTGTTCCACCTTCTTAACACCCTGCTCTGTCATAACAACATGTTTTTCCTTTTCATTGACAATAAAATCACCTGTCTCTTCGACTTCCTCGCCCATTATAACGGTCATCTTATTGATCTCGCCCTTACGCTCACCCTTGACCATGCGCTTTGCCAGATAATCGCAGGTATTGTAAAGAGCCGTTGACTTACCGCTCTGACCGGAAATAATCAGAGGTGTACGTGCCTCATCAATCAATACAGAGTCCACCTCATCGATGATGGCATAGTTCAGTTCACGCTGTACCAGCTGCTTCTCATAAACAGCCATATTATCACGAAGATAATCAAAACCAAGTTCATTGTTGGTAGCATAGGTAATATCACACTGATAAGCGGCTCGTCGCTCTTCGGAATTCATACTGTTCAATATAACACCCACGCTCAGGCCCAGGAATCGATGAACAGCACCCATCCATTCTGCATCTCGGTTGGCCAGATAGTCATTGACCGTTACAATATGAACGCCCTTACCTTCCAAAGCATTCAGATAAGCCGGTAATGTTGCCACCAGTGTCTTACCTTCACCCGTCTTCATCTCGGCAATACGGCCCTGATGCAGAATAACGCCGCCGATTAACTGTACCCGGTAATGCCGCATACCCAGTACACGGGTTGCAGCCTCTCTCACAACA
The DNA here is from genome assembly GCA_016297495.1 of Coprococcus sp. Lineage (GTDB taxonomy): Bacteria > Bacillota > Clostridia > Lachnospirales > Lachnospiraceae > Coprococcus_A. Next base: position 11,579 of record JAEDGN010000034.1, on the reverse strand, counting down.
GCATAAGCTTCCACCAGAAGATCATCAAGTGTCTCGCCTTCTGCCAGGCGCTTTCTGAATTCATCTGTTTTGGCTCTCAGCTCCTCATCTGACAATTTCTCCATCTCCGGAGCAAGCGCCTCGATTTTATCAACGATCGGATATACTTTCTTCAGTTCTCTCTCACTGTGAGTACCCATGATCTTACTGAATAATCCCATATAATTCTCTCCTAATATATTCATAATTGCGTCTATATCCCATTTATTCTAACACTATATACCGCTATTTGCAAATAAAAAAAGAATAAACGTTATGCACAGAAAAAGAAGAGGCTGCCACTCATGTGGCAGCCCCTTTCCGGGCATCAGTTATTATCTTTTTATCTCTCCGGTTCAATCAGACCATAGGTATTGCCTTTCCTCTTGTACACCACATTAATCTCATCTGTCTGTGCATTGCGGAATACAAAAAATGAATGTCCCAGCAGCTCCATTTCCACACATGCTTCTTCCGGATCCATCGGCTTCACAGCAAACTTCTTGCTTCTTACAATTCTGATTTCTTCATCCTCGCCTGTCTCCATATCCAGATATGTCTGCTGGAAATTCTGTCTGCCGTGCTGCTGATTGGCAATTTTTGTTTTATACTTTCTCAGCTGACGCACGATAATCTCTTCAACCAGATCAATCGATACATACATATCATCACTTGCCTGCTCGGCACGGATTGTATGCCCTTTTACAGGTACAGTCACTTCAATCTTCTGCCGCTGCTTCTCAACACTCAAGGTAACAATAACCTCTGTATCCGGTGTGAAGTATTTCTCAAGCTTTCCAAGCTTGGAATAAATTGCCTCTTTCAAACCTTCTGTAACAGTAATATTGCGGCCGCTGATAATATAACGCATACAACCATCTCCTTCACCATCTATATTCCACTGAACTCAATCAGGGTATTACTGTCTTACAACTTGTAAAACTATATCTATATTATAACATATTAGTCGGTTCTTTCAAGTTAATTTATAGAATTTTCAAATAATATTTGATTATTTTCATTCTTTATTGGTTTTTATTTTGAATTTTTCCTCTGTTTATTACTATTATTTGTCAACAAAAAAGTCAAGCTTTTTCGTTAAAATTTTGCCTTTTTTTATCGATTTTACGTTTTGAACAAAACATATATTTGTCTTTTTCCTCAAGATATCCACCAGAATTTATCCAAATCACCGGTGGATAAAGTGGATAACTCTGTGAATAAGTCCAAAATTAAGGTTTTCCAGCATTTTTTCCTGTGGATAACCTGGTGATAACTTCTTCTCTTTTCCACTCGTCGCTATGGCATGTTCGACATCTTTTCACATAATTATTGTGCATTTTTAACAATTCGACATTTTTAACATGGTATGCATTTATCCGCATATACTTGTAAAATTTTATGTAATCAGAAAAACCGCATATCCACAGGATACTTCCTGAAGATATGCGGTTTCGCTTTTTATGTATTGAGTTAGATAATGCGTCGTGCACACATTGGTGATCTGTAATACAGATCAGAAATGATGATTCCCGTTGAAGGCGTACTTGCATGAATGACCTGGCCGCCGCCTATATACAAAGCTACATGGCCAACGCCTGTCTCATCACCATAGAATACAAGATCACCCGGCTGAAGTTCACTGATTGCTACAGAAGTACCCACTGTAGCCTGAATGCTTGCACGTCTCGGTATAGAATAACCAAAGTGCAGATATACCTGCTGTGTAAAGCCGGAGCAGTCAACGCCATCCGTCAGACTGTTGCCGCCGTATACATAAGGATTGCCCTCAAACTGAACTGCGTAATCTGCGATCTGCTGTCCCAATGAAGAATTGGAAGAGGAAGCAGTTGTAGAAGAACCGGTTGTTACAGACGGTTTTGTTGTTGTCAGGTAATCACTCTTGATATAGCCTGTCTTGCCGCTGAATTCCACACGGCTCCAGCCATTGCTTAATTTACCGGTACGGGTAATACTGTTTCCTGCTGCCAGAGAACCTATCTTCTCTGAATCCGCCGATGCTTTTGCACGTATATTCACACCATCTGTAGCATATACAGTTTCATTAACCTCTTCAATTGTATTACCTGAAGAAGAACTGCTCTGGTTCTGCGGCTTCGTTGTCGTCAGATAATCACTCTTAATATAGCCTGTCTTGCCGTTATAATCAACCTTACTCCAGCCATTGCTGTTGGATGTTCTTGTGATACTGCTGCCTGCAGCCAGTGTTCCAAGAATCTCTGAATCCGTTGATGCCTTTGCACGGATATTCACCCCTGCTGTCGCATATACTGTTTCCTTCACTTCCTCAGTAGTTGATGAATTGTCGATCTGCGGCTTTGTCGTCGACAGGTATTCACTCTTGATATAGCCTGTCTTGCCGTTATAATCAACCTTACTCCAGCCGTCGCTGTCAGATGTTCTTGTAATACTGTAGCCGACAATCAATGTTCCAATAATATCTGAATCTGCTGATGCCTTCGCACGGATATTCACTCCTGCCGTTGCATATACTGTCTCTTTCTTTTCCTCCGGTTCTGCTGCAGCCGGCTCTTTAGTTGTCAGATATTCGCTCTTAATATAACCTTCGGCGCCATTGTAATCAACACGGCTCCAGCCATTGTCACAAATACCTGTGCGGGTAATACTGTCACTTCCAACTAAAACGCCCAGTCTTTCAGCATCTGCAGAAGCATTGGCACGAATGCTTACAGAATACGTAGCCCAGACTGTCTCATTAACATCTTCTATTGAAACAGATGTTTCTGTCTCTGCACTTTCCGTTTCAGAAGTTTCAGATTCTTCCTCAGACTTCTTCGCTTCGTCCTCAACAGAAACAGCTTCCTCATACTTGACATCCAGAATAACTGAATCTGCCGGAATAAAACCAGTCTTGTCACCGATCTTCACCTGCATCCATAAACCATCCTCAGATGAGTCAAGCACCGTCAGTTCCTGATCCCATAAAACTGTGGCAACAATTTTAGAATCAGCTGAAGCTTCTTCATATAAAAACATCTTCTCATTCTGAGATTTCGCTACAAGTGCCGAAACATCATTTTCTGCGGCATAAGCCTCCGCGTCAGTACCTGTCAGCAAATATTTTATCTCTACATAACCTTCACAGTCACCGGATAAAATGTGAGCCCAGCCATCATTGACTTCCTGAATCTCACAACCGGAACCTGTATAAAGCTTACCAACAACTTCTCCTTCCTGATCAGGCGTTGTACGAATCTCAAGGAAATCCTCCGTAACAGCAATTCCCTTCTTTGCATAAGGAGAACGCTGATCCTGTTCAACTGTCGTAATAATCTGCGCTTCCAGATCCAGACCGCCAACAAAAGTGCTGTCCGTACTGACAACAGACATTCCAGCGTCCGTATTCACATAAACAGGTGCAGCCATTACCGGCAGCGTACAAGCTGAAAAAACAAGAGCTGTGGTAATACCAAACACAGCTCTCTTACATTTATGATTCACCATTGGCATACCTCTTTCCTGTATAATTTTATTTCATTACAATTCTCTCATTAAATATTAATAAAGAATCGTAATTGTTACATTATTGTTACAAAAGAATTATACCAATGATATCTGTTCTTGTCAACCGGCTTTGCAAAAAAATAATATGCACGGCTGGATTATCACATTATACGAATCTTCCCATCCTGAATATTGATTTTCTTCTGCTTCAACAATCGTCCCACAGCACGCTTAAAAGCAGCCTTACTGATACCAAGCTCTCTTTCAATCACTTCAGGGCTGGCTTTTTCTGTAAACGGCAGCACACCATCGTAGCTTTCCAGCAATGCCAATATCTTTTCTCCATCCTGATCCATCTGTACACTGATAGATTCCGATAATGTCAGTTCCAGTTTGCCATCTTCCCTTACCTTTACGACTCTGGCTTCCACAGAATCCCCAATCTTCAGATTGTGATGGAAATCCTTTGCCGGTACCAGACCATGATATTTTCCATCTACTGCCACAAAAGCGCCATAATGTTCATTAATCTGATAAATTGTACCACTTACATGATCATTCTTCTGATAGGAACAATCCGTTTTCAAATATTCGTAAACCTTCATGGTTGCACATAAACGATGGCTTTTATCAATATAAAGGGCTACCAGACACTGCTGTCCTTTTACCGGCCGGAAGGTCTGCTCCTTGAATGGGAGGAAAAGATCTTTCTCCAATCCCCAATCAAGGAAAGCACCAATCTTTCCCACCTCTTTTACTTCAAGATACGCCGTCTGTCCGCGCATCAGCTTCGGCTCCAGCGTAGTGGCAATCAATCTGTCTTTGGAATCCCGATAAACAAACACCTCAATCGCATCCCCTGCAGCAACTCCTTCCGGAACATATTTTGACGGCAGAAGCACATCTCCATCCTCGCCTTCACATCCGAGGTATACACCAAAACTTTTAATTCTCTTAATATTTAAACTCTGTTTTCTTCCTAATTCAATCATTTCTCTCTCCATCCAGTTCCTTGAACTCAACGACTGCATAAGCTTTCTTCTTTTCATCAGTCAGTAAAATCTTCATTATCCTATCATCCTGATATATATAAGGATATAACACATCTCCCAGCACAGCTGCTTTCTTATATTCTACCCTCATTTGATGAATATGAAAATCCTCCGGTACATATTCCAATGCCGTCCGAATATACTGAGCATTGTTCATATGCTGGTTCGTGTCAATAAATGCCCGCGGTACCCGTACAGGCTCCCGTGCTTCCTGCACTTCCCGAAATGTAATCTTCCTTGGCGCATAGATCATATCTGCCTTCTCCGTCATAGGATAATGTCTCACGATCTGATCCGTAATCTTTATCGGATGCCCCGTTTCCGTATTCACCATTATCCACTGAGAATTAGCAACAGCCAGCCTTTGCCCCTGCTTATCCTGCAGCATAAAATTTCTGTATCCAAATGCCGCATCAAAATCATAAGGCCATGTACTAACGATTAGCTCCTGACCATATTCCGGATACTTCTCAACTACAATCTGCCAGGAAGCAAGCAGCCATGCCAAATGATTCTCTGACAGATACTCCAGACCCACTCCCAGCGTCTCCGACTGAAAAACGCTGCAGTCCTGAAAATATTCTGCGATCCGGGCAATATCCGCATAACCGTTCATTGAAATCTCACTGTAAGTCACTCTTCTGTCATGGGTATACATCATCTACCTCCCCTTCATGGAATCGTGTACAAAACCTATATTCCTTAGTAAAATATCAGAATAAAACAAAACAGACATCTTACCTCAGCAAGATGTCTGCGTAAAAGCTGGGCTAGAAGGACTCGAACCTTCAAATGCAGGAGTCAGAATCCTGTGCCTTGCCAATTTGGCGATAGCCCAATGTCTCTCAACAAGAAGCATTATATACTATACCCGAAAAAAGGTCAAGTACTTTTTTTAATTTTTTAAATATTTTTATTTGTTCCAAAAAAATGAACTATTTTCCTATTTAGCCTTGCTCGTCGCAGGCCGTCGGCTTCGCCTTCTTTCGCCGCTTCGCAGCTTCTCCTGCGACTTTCGGCTAAATAGTGACCTAATACTCCACCTCCTGAAGGAAAAGGCCCTGGGCCGGTGCTGTCACACCGGCCTGGGTTCTATCTTTGCTTTCCAGAATACGTATCATATCTTCCGGCTGGCGTTCGCCCTTTCCCACTTCAATAAGCGTGCCCACGATAATCCTTACCATGTTATAAAGAAAACCATTGCCATAAACCATGATCTGCAGCTCTCTTGCGTCAGCATAAATATCTATATCGTAAATTTCCCTGACTGAGGACTTATTCATACGTTTATTAGAGCAAAATGCTTTAAAGTCATGTTCACCAGTCAAATATTTTGCAGCCTTTTTCATTGCTGTAATATCCAGTTTATCAAAACAGTAGTAGGTGTATTTCCTGTCGAAAACACATGGTACATCGCCAATGGCAATGCGGTACAGGTACTTCTTGCCTTTTGCATTGTAACGGCTGTGAAAACGCTCCGGCACATCATCCACACGGGTTACAGCAATGTCTCTCGGAAGATAGCGGTTCAGATAATATTTAATTTCCCAGCATTTCATCTGACAGTCCGTATGAAAATTGGCCACCTGCTCATAGGCATGAACCCCGGCATCTGTTCTTCCTGCACCAATGAGCTCCACGTTTTCACCTGTCATCTTGCCAAGAACCTCTTCCAGTTTACCCTGTATCGTTACACCGCTGCCCTTGCCAAGGCGCTGCCATCCTTCATACCTGCTGCCGTCATACTCAATCAGCAGCCGAATATTTCTTTCCATATTCAATCCTTTCACAACGAACCAGATGAGGATGTCCTGCTGAACCTATATCCATTAGATCCATGGTATTTTTCAGACATTTCTCTCCACGGTAACGGCATCGGCGATAGAACGGGCAGCCGCCCTGCTGCTCACCTGTTGTAGACAGCACTTCATTGACCGCCACACTGTCTGTCATTTTCTTTTCCTCATCTGTCAGAATACAATCAAACAACATCTTCGTATACGGATGGCACGGATGATTATACAACTCCTCCACATCTGCCATCTCCACGATCTGACCCAGATACATAACGATCACACGATGACACATATGCCGCACAATATTCAGATCGTGTGAAATAAACATATATGTCAACTTCTTCTCGTCGTGCAGTTTGATCAGCAGACTCAATATCTGGGACTGCACCGTTACATCCAGAGCAGACACAGGCTCATCAGCAATGATCAGCTTCTCGCCTCTCATCAATGCCAGACCTATGCTGATTCTCTGTCTCTGGCCACCGCTCAGTTCTCTGGCATACCGATTGGCATAGGAAGCATCCAGACCGATATCGTCCAACATCTGAAGTACCAGTTCCCGTCGCTTCTGTTTGTCCTTTATGCCTTTAAGTTTCAGCGGCTCTTCCAAAATCCATCCAATCTTTCTGGCTGGATTCAGCGAACTGAAAGGATCCTGAAATACCATCTGCGGTTTCAGGCCATCCATCTCAATGGTGCCGTCATATTCCATATTTAAACCGACAATGGTTTTTGCCAGAGTAGATTTACCGCAGCCACTCTCACCTACAACACCAAGAATCTCTCCGTCATACAGATCAAAGCTCATATTATGAACGACATGTTTGCGTTCTTTTTTATCAGAGAAAAAACGTTTACTTTCATTATAATAAACATTCAGATCCGATACATGCAGCAGTACATTGGAACTGACCTGTTTACTTACTTCATCCGGCATCGAAGCAACCAGTTTTCTGGTATACTCATGCTTCGGATGGCGAAGCACCTGATATACATCGCCAGATTCAACAACGATTCCCTGATACATGACAACGACACGCTGACAGACTTCCTTAATAACATTCAGATCATGAGAAATAAACAGAATCGAGCTGCCTGTAACCTTATGAATTTTCTTCAGCAGATTTAATATCTGAGCCTGTACCGTCACGTCCAGAGCAGTCGTAGGTTCATCCGCGATAATCAGATCCGGATTATTGATAATTGCCATGGCTATCATGACACGCTGACGCATACCGCCTGATAACTGATGCGGATACTTGTCAGCAAGTCCTTCCGGATCCATGAGTCCAACACTGTCAAGGACTTCAATAACCTTTTTATGAATGGTATCTTTATCCAGATCCGTATGAAGTTTGAGACTTTCTCCCACCTGAGCACCGATTTTCATAACCGGGTTCAAAGATGTCATAGGCTCCTGGAAAATCATGGCCATATTTTTTCCCTGAATCTTCCTTCTTTCTTCTTTGTTCATTGTCAGCAGTTCCTGCCCATTCAACTGAATGGAGCCTTCCAAAACTCTGGCCTCTTCACTGAGAAGTCCCATGACAGCAAGAGAAGTCATAGATTTACCGGAACCGGATTCACCAACGATGCCCACAATTTCCCCTTTATTGATATTCAGATTCACATGATCCACAACTGTATGCATGCCGTCCTTCTCCGGAAAGGCGATGGTCAAATTTTCAATCTTTAATAAATTCTCCATGTGACTCCTCCTAATTCCTGATAGCTCTAAGGCCTTCACTGATCAGACTGAAACCAAGTATGATCAATACAATCACAACGCCCGGCCATATGGCATACCATGGTGCATTAAAAATATAAGCCTGTGCTTCCGACAGCATACGTCCAAGACTTGGATCCGGAGGCTGAACACCCAGACCCAGATAACTCATACTGGCTTCTGCCAATACTGCGTTATTAAAACCGATGGCAGCCGCTGTCAAGAGGCTTACAACGGTATTCGGCAGAATATGCACAAAAATAATCCTTATATTTCCCGCTCCCATAACCTTCGCACTTTTGACAAATTCCTGTGATTTGTACCGAATAACCTCACTTCGGACAATACGGGCAAAGCTCGGTATGAACATAACCCCCAATGCCAGAATAATCTTATATTTACCAGTACCTATAAAACTGATAAAAATCAATACAAGCAGCACGCTTGGAAATGAAAGAAGCACATCGTTGACACGCATGACAATTTCATCCAGAATACCACCATAAAATCCTGTCAGAGAACCGATAATGATGCCAAAAAAAGCACCAATAGCAACTGTACAGACAGCAACAAAGAAAGTTGTACCGCATCCATTCATAATCCGGCTGAACACATCACGGCCAAAATTATCTGTCCCCATAATATGTGTCAGACTTGGCGGCTGATTCTTCAGCATACTGTTCATACCGGTAATATCATAAGGAGTCCAAAACTGTCCAATGATTGTTATGATCAATATGACAATAGTAATGATCAGTCCGATAATCAGACTGTAATTATATTTCTTCATAGTACATTCTCCTACGCCGTTCTTATTCTTGGGTCCGCAAGCTGATACAGCACATCAACAAGGAAGTTAATAATAACTACAATAGATGTAATATAAAGGACTGCTGCCTGCACCACCGGATAATCACGGGTCGAAATAGATGTGATCAACAATCTTCCCATACCCGGAATACTGAATACCTGCTCGATCACCAGACTCCCTGCCAGAATCTCAGCAACGACCATAGCCACAAATGTAATGACCGGTATCAATGCATTCCTCAAAACATGTCCATAAAGTACCTGATTGACAGAATTGCCTTTACTGTATGCAGTCTTTACATAATCCTTCTTCATTTCTCCCAGGACGGAATTACGCAGATATTTTACAACCATGGCAATCTTTGGCAGTGCTACCGCCACTGCGGGAAGAACCAGATAGCCGACACACCCCCAGAAGTCCACATCCATTCCCACATATCCTCCCGGCTGAAACACTTTAAAAATCAGGCCGAATATATAAGTCAGGATAATCCCCAGGAAAAAGGACGGGATTGCCATTGTGATCTGAGTCATCTGGGTAATGACCACATCCAGCCATTTTCCCGAAAACCTCGCACATAACATACCAAGAGGTACGGAAACAACAATAATAATAATAAATGACATCACTGCCAGAAGAACCGTCACCGGCAATCTTGTCTGCAGCAATTGTGCCACTGTCATCGTCTCATATTTGTAGGATTGACCAAAATCGCCATGTAATGCATTTCCAAGCCAGCGGACATACCGAACAGTAATCGGATCGTCCAGACCATACTCGGCCCGAAGCCTCTCAACGGCTTCGGGAGATGCATCCACTCCCAGTTTGGAAAGGGCTGCATCTCCCGGAATTACACTAAAAGCGGTAAAGGTCAATAAAGAAATAAATAACAATGTGATAATGAGAGTGATTATTTTTTTAATAAAATATTTCATTATGACCTCCGCATGGAAATTAAATTATTCTGCTACCTGGACTAATGATAAGTCAATAGCCGATACAGGATAGGTTGTGTAACCTGTATACTTCTTGTTCATGGCAATGAAGTCTGCAGGGTCCTCAATAAATACAGAAGCTGCCTTATCTGCAATCATCTTCTGGAGCTGGCCATAAAGTTCATACTTCTCGTCATGGTCAACTGTCGCTATTGCCTGTTCGTAGATACTGTCATATTCAGCATCACTGAAGTTCGTAAAGTCATTGGATGATGTTGAATAATAGCGCTTATACCATGTGGCTGGTGAAAGTGAACTGATATCAAAGCCGATGATCGTTGACTGGTAATCGCGTCCCTGATATACATCAGACAGCCATGTACTCCATTCAACCAGATTCAGTTTCACAGTAATACCTGCTGCTGCAAGCTGCTCAGCAATAATCTCCGCTGTATTCACATGCTGTGTATAGCTGCTCGGTACAGTGATCTCAAGTTCAAACCCGTCCGCATAACCAGCCTCTGCAAGAAGTTCTTTGGCTTTTTCCACATCATAGCTATATGTACCTTCCGTGTCTGCATTATACCATGCTGTAATCGTCGGGTAAGCATGTGTCTGGATAATTCTGCTCTTGCCGTTAAACAGGAAATCATTAATAGCGTCTCTGTCAACAGCATAGTTCAGGGCCTGACGAACACGTTCATCCTGAAGCGGGCCATACTGATTATTCAGGAAGAAGCCATGTACCAGCATCATGGTCGATTCGATCACATTATAATCATCTGTCAGTGCCTCAACCTGATCATAAGTCAGATACTGGAGCGCATCAATCGTACCGGCCTGAAGCTCAAGGAAAGCTGTCTGGGCATCTGCAATAAACTTAAACTTCGCTTTGTCGATATAGTCCAGTTCTGTATTCCAGTAGCCCTCATATTTCTCGAGTTCCAGATACTGTCCTTCTGCAAATCCTGTGATCCTGAAAGGACCTGTACCAATCGGATTGCCGCTCTGATCCGCATCATTGGCCTGCTCAAGTACTGCAATCGACAGATTGTAAATGAACTCTGAATTCGGCTCTGCCAGAGTCAGCTGGATTGTCTTATCATCCACAATTGTGATCTCAGAAATAACAGAAAGTGCGGAAGACTCGCCGTCCATTTCCGCACTTCTCTCTAATGAATATTTAACATCTTCAACCGTGACCGGATTGTCGTCATGGAAAGTAATACCATCTCTTAATGTGAACGTATACACAGTTGCATCATCTGAGATCGTATAATCGCTGGCAACGGCCGGAATAATATCACCGGTAGACGTTGGTTTTACCAACCCCTCAAAAACATTAAATAAGACACCACGAGTTGCTGCATCCGTATCCATATGCGGGTCAACACTACCTACTTCCTGAGTCATACCAAATACAAGGCAGGAAGCTTCTGAATCTCCTGCAGGCGTCTCTGTCTGTGAAGCCGCAGCAGTTTCAGTTGTCTTTTCTGAAGAACTATTATCAGTTTCAGAAGACTTTGTATTCTTATCGCCTCCGCAAGCGCAGAGTGCAATAGATACCACAAGCACCATTACACTTAAAAGAATCTTTGTTACAGATTTCTTTTTCATAATCGTTTAACCTCTTTTTTCTGTAATATTTCTCCCATTATTAAATTGTCTGTTACATTATACCATTTTACCCGTAAAAATCAAGTTCTTTTTATTGAACTTTAACAGTTATTCAACAGATTTCAAAGACTCAACCAT
>JAEDGN010000033.1 GCA_016297495.1 Coprococcus sp. | reverse complement strand
AAGGGCATGAGGTTGTGGCATTGTGCCCAGAGGTTGCGGGAGGACTTCCGGTTCCGAGAGCTTCTGCTGAAATAGTAGATGGAATTGTAAAAACAGAATCTGGACAATCAGTGGATGAGGAGTTTCGAACTGGTGCCAAAAAGGTCATGGAGGAAGTATTAAAACAGAAAACAGAACTTGCTATTCTGCAGTCCAGAAGTCCAAGCTGTGGGGTAAACGAGATTTATGATGGTTCATTTTCCGGAAAGAAAATCAAAGGACAGGGGATATTTGCGAAAATGTTGATGGATCAGGGACTCAGGGTGATTGATGTTGAGAATATAGAATAATTATTCATCCGATTTCAGGTGAAACGAATTAGAATTATTTTTAGAATTTGGGGAATGGTTATGGACCAAACAGCAGGCATTGAAATTGCAGCACGAGCAGAACAAACAGGAGCGTAAACTAAAAAGCCGGGAGCAAAAAGAGGCTGAAGAGATACGAATGTTTGAACTGAAACAGCAAAAGAAAAGGGAAAAGCATAAGGGGCATTAATGCCCCTTGGCTTCTGCACTGATTTACAGATAACTGGATTTGGAGAACTAAAAATGTTTATTAGAGCATATCAGTCATCTGACTGTAATGAACTGGCAGAGCTTTTTTATAACACAGTTCATACAGTAAATGCAAAAGATTATTCAAAAGAACAGCTGGATGTATGGGTGCCAGGCCAGATGGATTTGGATAATTGGAATCAGTCATTTCAAGAACATGAGAGCATGGTTGCGGTTGATGATGGAGTGATTGTTGGATTTGGGGATATAGATAGCGAAGGTTATCTTGACAGGCTGTATATACATACAGATTATCAGAGGAGAGGAATTGCTTCTGCTCTGTGTGATTATCTGGAACAGGCAGTCCGGGGAAATGTTGTTACCCATGCGTCTATTACAGCGAGACCTTTTTTTGAAAGGAGAGGATATGAAGTTGTAAAAGAACAACAGGTAGAGCGCAAGGGGATTTTCCTAACAAATTATGTTATGATAAAGGATAGAAAATAGTCAGGATTTGATACAGCTTCGGCTGATTATTCAAAGGAAAATCTAAATGCTGATGAAGTGGATATAGTATGGAAATAAAAAATGCAGTAGTGGTGTAAAAGTTTTTTGACATAGAAAAACTGTCTGCAAAAGCAATTTGATAGACTTTAAATAAAATACAGTTTACAATAAAGATGCAGAGGTGGTGATCAAATGGATATAGGCGTAAAAATAAAAAATGCGCGAATAAAAGCAAAGCTTACGCAGGAGCAGGTTGCGGAAGCTCTCAGTGTGAGCAGACAGACAATATCCAACTGGGAGAATGGCAAAACCTATCCAGATATTATAAGTGTCATAAAAATGAGTGACTTATATGGCATTAGTCTGGACCATCTGCTCAAAGACAAGGAGGAAGCGCCTATGGCAAATTATCTGGGTTATCTTGAGGAGAGCACCAACATCGTAAAGAGCAAAAACAGACTGTCCGAACTGATTCTGATTGCAGTTTACCTTGTCATATGGGCTGTCTCGCTTATCGTCTTTTGGTTTTTTACCAGTGGTTCAGATGGCATGGGCTATAGTCTGATGTTTTTATACATACTGCTTCCGGTTACAACATTTGTCATATCTCTATTGATTGGGAAGAACAACTACTGGGGCAGATGGAAATGGGCATCTGTCTTTGTGTTTGGCATTATGTATATGCTTGCGGAGTACGGGACTTTTAACATTGCTAATATGATTGCATTTGGCAAAATCAATGTGCCAAGTTTTGAGATGATTTTAGTGGGAGGTTTTATTTCAGCTCTCGGATTAGGAACTGGTTCCTTTTTAAAATTTATTAAATCCAAAAGCAAATGAAATATTTCAGTCAAGCATTAAAGGGGAGAATATTTATGAAATATGTTGAATTATCAGAGAAAAATCTGGATAGTGTCATTCGTAAGTATATTGATTATTACAATTCTTGTGAAGAAGGCTGTTGGACCTATGAAAAAGCATATAAAAGAATCCATCAGGTGATGACGATGGAGGAAATCGTCATATTTTCCAATTATCATAATCAGGGATATGGTACGGCATTATTGATGGAATTGGAAAGAATAACCAGAAATAACGGAGCGGAACATATTGAGCTTATCAGTGTCAATGATGAACATCATATGCATTTTTATAAGAACCAGGGGTTTTATTCCGCCGGAAACCTGACTATGATGGGAAAACATTTTGCACTGAAATGATTTAACTAAGAAGTAAAGAAGATTTTTGACTTGGGGGGATTATGATGACAGCAGAGCAGATGTGGGCAATTTTTTCAGAACAGAATAAGATAGATGCACCATATGAGGCCTGGGCATTTTGTGACGGCGGTGAGGTGGGAGACAGGCTGGCAGGCCTGGTGCCTTTTGATCAGGTCTCAGAAAGACATGCATGGCTGGAGGGCGAAGGAGACAGAAGTCTTGACTACTGGCGTGAGGTTCACAGGGAAGCTTTTGAACCGGATTATCAGGCGGCCGGAATGGATTTTGATGAGAAGGGTCTGTGTGTGCTCGAAGAATTTGATGTGGTGTATCAATAGGGGGAGAATATGATAATCAGAAAAGGAACATCGGAGGATATTGATGAAGTAGCGGCATTATATGATGCATTGACCGATTATCTGGAAAAACATGTGAACTATCCGGGATGGAGGAAAGGCATTTATCCCGCCCGCGAGGATGCTGTTTTGGGGATTAATGAAGATAATCTTTTGGTGGCAGTGGAAAATGGACGGATTGCCGGAACTGTGATTCTGCGGCATGAGCCTGAAGAAGCCTATGCTTTGGCAGACTGGCATAACCAGCTGGAATATAAAGATATTTTTGTCATCTATACCTTTGCCCTACATCCGGATTTTCTGCATCAGGGGCTGGGTAAGAAGATGATGAATTTTATCATTGACTATGGGGCTAAAATGAATATGAAAGCTCTGCGGCTGGATGTATACGAAACCAATACACCGGCCATCCAATTATATGAAGAATTCGGATTTGAGTATATTGATACGGTTGATCTGGGTTACAGTGCATATGGGCTTAACTGGTTTAAATTGTATCAGCGGTTGCTATAATATAAAAAATCATATATGAATGGGGTATGATGATGAAGCTTAAGAATATTTTGCTGGTGGTAGATGATCTGAAGAAGTCTGTGGCCTTTTATGAAGAATTGTTCGGACTGAGAGTTATTACCGATAATGACGGCAATATCATTATGACGGAGGGGCTCTGTCTGCAGGACAGAAGGATATGGGAGTCTTTCATCGATCAGTCTGTTAATTATCGGGGGCATGACGCGGAGCTTTATTTTGTGGAGGATGATATTGAAGGATTTCAGAAGAAGCTGGAGCAGTGTTCTTTTGAGATTGAGTATGTGAACCGGCTCATGACCCATTCCTGGGGGCAGCGGGTGATCCGTATCTATGATCCGGATCATCATGTCATTGAGATCGGTGAGAGTCTGGAAGCTGTTCAGAAGAGGAACGAGCCGGACAAGGAGAAAATAAATTGAGGGGGTATTGTGTTGAAAAATAAGGATAAATTCAGAGGCTGTCTCATAGGCGGTGCAGCCGGTGACGCTCTTGGTTATGCGGTGGAATTTGTTGGTGAGAAATATATTTTCAGCAAATATGGAAAAAAAGGTATCACGGAATATGAACTGACGAAGGGAGTTGCCCAGATTTCCGATGACACACAGATGACCATGTTTACGGCAGATGGACTGTTGTTGGCAAAGGAGCATCTGACAGGCAAAGATGTGATGGAGCAGTATATTTCCGGTATTGCCGCATGTTATAAGGACTGGCTGAAGACTCAGGATGGGACATGGCCTTTGAAAAAGGAATCCTGTGTGTCAAGACTGATGGATGTGAGGGAATTGTTCAGCCCGCGGGCACCGGGGATTGCATGTATGAGTTCTATCCGAAAGGGAGCCTATGGCAGAGTCAGTACACCGATCAATGACAGTAAAGGCTGCGGCGGTGTGATGCGTGTGGCGCCCGTTGGCCTGTTTTTTGACGGAGAAGGGAACTTTGGCATAGATGAGATCGACTGGCTGGGAGCCGAAGCGGCAGCCATCACCCACGGGCATGATCTGGGATATATTCCGGCAGCAGCTCTTGTCCATATCGTACAGAGAGGGTCCCATGATGATTCGGTAACGCTTCTGGAAACAGTGGAGGAAGCCATGGAAGCCATGAAGCGTCTGTTTGCGGATGCGGTCCATCTTAATGAATTTTTAAAGCTTACAGAGAAAGCAATTCAATTGTCTCAGATGGAGATGGATGATCTGGATGCTATTCATCAGCTGGGTGAAGGCTGGGTGGCAGAGGAAACCTTTGCCATTGCGGTATATTGTGCTTTAAAGTATACCGATGATTTTGACAAAGCTCTGATTGCGTCTGTCAATCATAAGGGTGACAGTGATTCGACAGGAGCTGTAACAGGCAATATTCTCGGAGCTTATCTTGGCTTTGACAGGATTCCGGAGAAATATATTCAGCATCTGGAATTGAAAGAAACCATTCTGAAACTGGCGGATGAACTTTACCAGAATGGGTAATTGATGATGAAAAGGAACTGCCGTAAATTCAAACCAAAAATGAATTTGCGGCAGTTCTATTAAAAACAGAATATCATACTAAATTTATATGAAAAGTATAAAAAATGAAAATGGCTATTGACAATAAAGCAGAGGAGGGTTATAATATGAAACATGAAGAAAACATATAAAACATATTAATTAAGTAGGGAATAAATAACGGAGGTAATCATCATGGCAGATATTAAACAGAGTGCATTGGAATTAATTGGAGGAACACCGATTCTGCAGCTGAATCACTACAGCGAAAAGGCAGGGATTAAGGATGTTACTATTCTGGCGAAGTTGGAGTATCTGAATCCGGCAGGATCAGTTAAGGATAGAATTGCGCTGGCAATGATTGAAGATGCGGAGAAGAAAGGTATCCTGAAACCGGGTGCTACGATTATTGAGCCGACATCTGGCAATACGGGTATTGGTCTTGCTGCTGTAGCTGCAGCAAAGGGCTATAGGGCGATTTTGACACTGCCGGATACCATGAGTGTTGAGAGAAGAAATCTTTTAAGAGCTTATGGTGCTGAACTGGTTCTGACAGAAGGTGCAAAGGGTATGAAAGGGGCTATTGCCAAGGCTGAAGAGCTGGAGAAGACTATTGAAGGTGCAGTTATTCTTGGCCAGTTTGTGAATCCGGCTAACCCGGCTGTTCATAAGGCTACAACAGGACCTGAGATCTGGAATCAGACAGACGGCAAGGTTGATATTTTTGTTGCAGGTGTGGGTACAGGTGGCACGATCACAGGTGTTGGTGAATATCTGAAGGAACAGAATCCGAATGTGAAGGTCGTAGCTGTAGAACCGGCAGGCAGTCCTGTGTTATCTACAGGTAAACCGGGACCTCATAAGATTCAGGGCATTGGTGCAGGCTTTGTACCTCAGGTATTGAACACAGCTGTTTACGATGAGATTATTCCGATTGAGAATGAGGATGCATTTGCAGAAGGCAAAGCATTTGCTGTATCAGAAGGTATCCTTGTAGGTATTTCCTCAGGTGCAGCTCTGAAGGCTGCGAAGATTCTGGCGGCCAGACCTGAGAATAAGGGCAAGACAATTGTTGCTCTGCTGCCGGATTCTGGTGACAGATATCTGTCTACCCCGTTATTTGCAGAATAGAATATTGAATAATGACAGGAACTGCTGCAGTTTTGCGGCAGTTCCTTATTTGTCAGTATTGATATAAATGTGTGCATCTATAAAATTGACACATTTATATCCATTATTGGACTATCAGAAGCAGGGGCTTCCGGTTTATAATTATGATATGAAGATAAATGGAAGGGGTAATCGGAAGATGAAAAAAAGTGTTAGTCAAATAATCAATACTGTTTTAAAAGCGGTTGGTGCAGCTATGGGTATTGCTGTAACGGTTCTTTCTGTTATGGGGCAACTTGAGATACAGTCCGGTATATGTATGCTTGGTATTGGTCTGGCCTGTGTGGGTGTTTCATTATTAGGCAAGAGTTCAACTGATGCAGAATGAGTGGCTTTTATGTCCGGTATGCAGAAGCAAGAATAGAAAAGAAAATGGAAACGAAAAGATTAATCATTGAGCCAATGACAACAGAAGAAACAGAAAAACTGATCAGCCAGTACAAAATATCGGATCCCGAGCTGAGTCAGGCCTATGCGGAGATGCTTGCGGGCTGTCTGACATATCCGGAACAATATCTCTGGTATGTGCCGTGGAAAATATGTCTGGTTGAAGGTGGTACATTTGTCGGAGATCTTTGTTTTAAGGGCCTGCCGGAATCCGGACAGCCGGAGATCGGCTACGGTATTCTTGAAGCCTATCAGGAAAATGGATATGCTACAGAGGCTGTGGCTGCCATGTGTAAGTGGGCTTTTATGCAGGAGGGGATAGAGGCTGTGGAAGCAGAAACAGCACCGGACAATGAAGCATCACAAAAAGTTCTTCTAAAAACAGGTTTTCAACCTACAGGCGTAATGGGAGAAGAAGGGCCGCGGTTTATTCTAAAAAGGGCAAAATAGGCGGCAATACCGGAAACTTGACAAACATACGATTGACGTCTGTACGAAAAATGTTTTTCGAACTGTGGCTTGACTTTCCCGGATAAAGAATATATATTAGACTAAGAGTAAATTCAGAGAGAGGTGGAAGGATGAGGATTTAATCGACTTTTGTAACATGATACTTTACGATTGCGGTATTTGGAAGAATACTGCTGTTATTCATGTTGCCAAAAGTGGATGATGATTCTCGTCATACCTCTCTTTTTTGGTGCGTTTTTTGTGTATGGGCATTTCATGCGAGGTTTGACAGGTATCGGAATCATTTGGCAGCAGATGATTCTTTTGTTTTACAGGGGGAATGTTTATGTCACAAATTAATGTACAGAATCTGACTTTTTGTTATGAAGGCAGCTTTGATAATATTTTTGAGAATGTCTCTTTTTCCATAGATACTAACTGGAAGCTGGGGTTTATAGGTAGGAACGGGAAGGGGAAGACAACTTTTCTGAATATATTGCTTGGAAAATACGAGTATAGCGGCAGTATAACCACATCAGCGGTTTTCGATTATTTCCCTTATGAAATCAGTGAAGAGAATATGGGGCGCTGTGCGGCGGATTTTATGGAGGAACTGAAAACCGGGTGTGAATCCTGGAGAGTCATTTGTGAACTGGATAAACTGAATATTTCAGCGGAGCTCCTGTACCGTTCCTTTGGAACACTGAGCTTTGGAGAGCAGACGAAAGTGATGCTGGCTATCTTATTCTCCGGAGAAAATGATTTTCTTCTGATTGATGAGCCGACCAATCATCTGGACCAGGAAGCCCGGCAGGTGGTGAAAGACTATCTGAAAAGTAAGAAGGGCTATATCCTTGTATCCCATGACAGGAATCTGCTGGATGCCTGTGTGGATCATGTACTTGTTCTGAATCGATGTACCATAGAGGTACAGAACGGTAATTTTTCCAGCTGGTGGGAGAATAAGAGGCGGAAGGATCACTTTTCTGAAATGGAAAATGAAAAACATCTGCGGGAAATTGCTCAGATGAAGCGTGCCGCCGAGCGCAGCAGCCGATGGGCACAGAAAAATGAGAATACGAAGATCGGCTTTGATCCGTTAAAGGAACATGACCGCAGTATTGCCACCAGGTCTTATATTGGTGCAAAAACGAAGAAAATGCAGAGCAGGGTCAAACAGTTTGAACACAGAATGCAGAGGGAGATTGAGGAGAAGGAAGGGTTATTACAGGATATTGAGCGGAATAGGGAGTTGAAGCTTAGTCCTCTGAAGTACCACAAAGAAAGGCTCATATCTGCCAGAGAATACGGTTTCAGATATGATGGCGCAGACGAACCTGTCTTGAATGATTTTAATTTTGAGCTGCGCAGGGGAGAACGTGTTTTTCTGCATGGGAGCAATGGATGCGGTAAATCCACCTTTATAAAAAATATTCTGGTTCATGCGTCCGGAAGTCAGCCTGAAACAGGTGTGGAATCAGGTATACTGGATGTGGGAAGCGGGATGATCATTTCTTATATCAGTCAGGATACAGGCTATCTGAGGGGAAGTATATGGGAATTCTGCGAGCAGAAGAATCTGGACACCAGTCTGTTCTGTACATTGCTGCGCCAACTTGATATGGAGCGGGTACAATTCGAAAAGAATATGGAGGATTATTCGGAGGGACAGAAGGAAAAGGTGCTGATTGCGGCCAGCCTGATGACACCGGCCCATCTTTATATCTGGGATGAACCGCTGAATTATATCGATGTATTTTCACGAATGCAGATTGAAGATCTGATCATGAAGTACGAGCCAACCATGCTGATGGTGGAACATGATGTGGATTTTCAGAAGAAAACGGCAACGAAAATTGCACAAATAGGGAGCTATGGCATACCATAGGGAGAGAAAGTGTAATGGGAGTGTTTGTATGGATAATTTTAAAGACAGAATGGATCACGGTCCATGGCCTTATGCGGCGGATATTAGAAAAACAGCCATGAAAAATCACAACTTCAGGGCTGCTGTCTGGACAGGATGTCATTTGCAGATGACACTAATGTGCATTCCTGTGTGCGGAGAAATCGGACTGGAGATACATTCGGATACAGATCAGGTGATCCGTGTGGAAAAGGGAAGGGCTGTCGTACGGATGGGAAGCAGCAGACAGGTGCAGAATCTTCAGCAGCAGTTATGTGAAGGGGATGCGGTCTTTGTTCCTGCCGGAACCTGGCATAATATCCTGAATATGGGAAGAGAACCGCTGAAACTCTCTTCCATCTATGCGCCGCCGCATCACAAAAGAGGAACAGTTCACCGTACGAAGGCAGAGGCAGAGATGGCAGAATAGTGTTATAATCAATGATGCGGATACGAAAGCGGGAGGATGAAATAATGTCTGATTCTATTACAACTTATAGCGGTGTGCATATGGTCCCTGTTGATCCTAAGCCGGAAGATATCCATATACAGGATATTGCCCACGCTCTTTCCCTGCTCTGCAGAGGGAACGGTCATGTGAAGACTTTCTTTTCAGTGGGACAGCATTGCATATTTTGTGCAAAAGAGGCTGAAGCAAGGGGGTATTCGAAGCGAATCTGTCTGGCCTGTCTGCTGCATGATGCCAGTGAAGCTTATTTGTCTGATATTACAAGACCATTTAAACAATATTTGAAAGAATACCGGAGATTCGAGGAAAATCTGCTGCAGGTGATATATAAAAAATATCTGGGCAGCGGGCTGACAGAGGAAGAAGCGCATATTGTTAGAGAAATCGATGATGCAATGTTGTATTATGATTTGATCGAGCTTTTAAATGAGATGCCAGAGGGAGAAAAGCCGGAATTGAAAAGTCAGATATCCTATGAATTTATACCGTTTGAACAGGTGGAGGCAGAGTATAAGAAATGCTTCCGGCGATGGTATTTTTAAAAAGGTTAAAAGGGACATATTACATGATGTGTGATATGCCCCTTTTTGTGGCTTACCATTTCAGAATAGCAGGGAACAGGAAAGATGATGATCAGGAGGTCATGGGAGAAGCATTCGGAGACATTGTCTGTATGCATCATCTGCTTGATCCCAGTTAATGATACGGAACCAGTTGTCAATATAATCGGTTCTCAGATTGTGGTATTTCAGATAATAGGCGTGTTCCCATACATCGAGATTGAGCAGGGGGCACAGGCCCATCGTCAGCGGCGTATCCTGGTTGGCTGTTGTGATAATCCGAAGCTGTCCGGCTGCATTGACAACGAGCCATGCATAGCCTGAACCGAAAATCGAGAGAGCAGCCGTTTTCATCTGATTCTGAAAGGCCTGGTAACTGCCGTATTCAATCTGCATAGTCTCTGCCAGAGCGCCTGTCGGATGTTGAGGGGCGGGGTTCATTAAAATGGAAAAATAAAGACGATGATTGAAAACGCCGCCGCCATTGTTATGAACAGCCGTGCGGATATCCTCCGGCAGGCTTGGTGTATTGAAAATGAGCTGCGTAAGGGTCCAGCTTTGAAAATGAGGATATTTGCTCAGCGCCTGATTCAGATTATCAATATAGGTCTGCAGGTGCTTATCGTGGTGCAGATGCATGGTAGCCTCGTCAATAAAAGGCTCCATAGCATTATAGGCATAGGGAAGAGATTCATTCACAAACGGATAGTGATCATTCATATTGATAAAACCTTTGTTATTAGTCCTTTTTATAGTATATGCACCAGGTAAAGTATAAATAACAGGTGCAGAAAATGATAAATAATCATGTCGATATATTGACGTACATCTATGTATGTGATATTTTATACATAGGCGCCAATTCATATAAGGAGGATTAAATGACTAGAGAAGAAGTTGCAATTATCTGTAAAGCAATGTCAGATACAAACAGATTGAGAATTATAGAGATTCTCACACAGGGAGAAAAGTGTGGATGTCACCTTCTGGAAGAACTACAGGTAACGCAGCCTACATTGTCCCATCATATGAAGGTCCTCTCGGACTGCGGTCTGGTAAGTTCCTATAAAGATGGAAGATGGCAGCATTATTCTATCAATTGCGAAAAATTTAAAGAGTACAAGGCTTATATCGCAGCAATCACCTGTTGCAGCGATGTTCTAAAAGATAATGATTTAGGAAGCTGTTGTGGAACAAAATAGAAAGTAAAATGCATTGAGATGTATGAAATGCTGGTGCAAATTGTACCAGCAAAAAATAAAAGAAATACATAGATGAACATCTATATATGGAGGTGAATGTATGTGGATATTTATTCAAGACCAGATACTTGGAATGAAATGGCTAAGTGTCTTAATTGGGAATGCATTAAATGCATTCGGATTAGATATAACAGGAAAACTGGGTGGAAGCATCCAATTTTTTATCTATGATGTGATAAAGATTGTGTTTTTGCTTTGTATGTTGATTTTTATCATAAGTTACATTCAAAGTTACTTTCCCCCAGAGAGAACAAAGAAGATACTTGGAAGGTTTCATGGAATGGGAGCAAATATTATAGCGGCACTGCTTGGAACAGTAACACCATTTTGTTCCTGTTCATCCATTCCGCTTTTTATAGGCTTTACAAGTGCTGGACTTCCGCTTGGAGTAACATTTTCTTTCCTTATTTCTTCTCCAATGGTAGATCTTGGTTCTTTGGTGCTTTTAATGAGTATCTTTGGTGCGAAAGTAGCAATTGTGTATGTTGTGCTTGGTCTTGTGATAGCGGTAGCAGGCGGAACATTAATTGAAAAACTACATTTGAATAATCAGGTGGAAGAATTTATCAGAAATTCAAAGCAGATTGATGTGCCGCAGGAAGAACTAACAATAAAAGACCGTTTGAAATATGCATCAGATCAGATGGCAGGGACATTTAAGAAAGTATTCCCGTATATCCTGATTGGAGTAGGTATTGGAGCATTTATCCATAACTGGATTCCGGAAGATTTGATTGTGCGATTCCTTGGTAATGGGAATCCATTTGGCGTCATTATTGCAACCATTGCAGGTGTACCTATGTATGCAGATATTTTTGGATGTATACCAATTGCAGAAGCATTACTGGCAAAAGGAGCCAGGCTTGGAGTTGTACTTTCCTTTATGATGGGTGTTACAACGCTTAGCCTGCCATCTATGATTATGCTGAAAAAAGCCATAAAACCAAAACTGTTAGGTGTATTTATAGCAATTTGCACAGTTGGAATTATCGTTGTGGGATACTTCTTTAATGCAATACAGTATCTGATTATCTAAGGATATATAAATATCACATAATAATAAAAGGAAAAGGAGATTACAAACATGGGATTATTTGGATTTGGTAAGAAAACAGAAGAGGAAGTGACATGTGGATGTAACGGATCTGTTAATGAGAAAAAAACTTCTGTTGCTGCAGAAGGCTGCTGCATTTGTGGAGAAAATGGGTGTCATATTAAAGTTTTAGGTGCCGGATGTAAATCCTGTCATGAACAGTATGTAAATGTGAAGAAAGCGGTGGCAAATATAAATTTGAATGCAGAAGTTGAGTATATCACGGATATGGAAAAGGTTATGAATTATGGTGTTATGAGTATGCCGGCTATAGTTGTGAATGAGCAGATAGTAGTTATGGGTAAGGTATTAAAAGTATCCCAGGTAGAGGAACTGCTTAAAAAACTTGGCTGCTAGAGGGAAAGTATTTATGAGTAAAGAATCAAAATCAGAGGGCATAAGTTCTTTTCAAAGATATTTGAGTATATGGATGCTGTTATGTATGTCATCACCAGTTTCTTTCTCTTTACTGTATTTAAGAACCTGATTACGCCGGAACTTGCTACAGATTATTTAGCAGGAGCAGTGCTTCTTGGAGCAGCACCTTGTACAGCAATGGTACTTGTGTGGAGTACGCTTACAAAAGGCAATCCGGCCTATACTGTTGTGCAGGTAGCAACGAATGATTTGATTATCCTCGTAGCATTTGTTCCCATTGTAAAGTTTTTACTTGGAGTTTCAAATGTAACACAACCGTAGGTGTTTTGACTGAGGTTCCGGTAATGTTGGCACTCTGTTGGTTTGTGAATAAAACAGGAGAATGCTGTTGAATATACACAGCATTAATGAAAAGGCGAACTGAAAAAATATTCCCTGGAACGATTTGCGATGAGCTTGCGTGGGAGAAGCAAAATAATCCCAGATACTTAATGAGGTGGAGAAGAAAAATAAGTTTTCCGGAACGATTTGCGATGAGCATGTTCCGGAAAACTTATTTTTTTCGATACCGTTTAAAGTATCTGGGATTATTTCAGGAAATTTTCGATGATGACTGCTTCTGCTTCTTCTTCGGTCATACCGAAGGTGCGCAGTTTGATCAGCTGTTCATCGTTGATTCTTCCGATGGCTGCCTCATGAATGATCTGTGCATCAACATGGTTGGCGTTGATTTCAGGGATGGAACTGATGGCAGCCTGATCCATGATAATGGAATCACACTGAACATGGGCATGACACTGACTGTTGCCGATGGCACGTGGGTGGAAGATCTGTTTGGATGTACCCTTGGCAACGGAGCGGGAGATGATCCTTGCCGAGCTGCCTTCTCCATTCAGCTCTACATCCATGTTGGATATGGCTTCCTGCGCATCATGGGTCATGAGCTTTTCTGTGACAAAGAGTTTGGCATTGGCAGCCAGTTCAACGTAGGTTTCACGTTTGGTCGAGTCAACACCTTTAATCTGGGTTGTCTCAAGGGTGAAAACAGAGTTCTCTCCCACGTAGATCTTTGTAACCGGATTCAGAACCTTGCCGCCGGTGCCATTACCCTCGGCATAGTGGTTCTCGACATATTTAACATTGGCATTTTTCCCTACATGGAAAGTGTGGATACCGTCATGGCGGGTTTCACTGCAGCCTTCGCCGTGGATGCCGCATCCGGCTACAATCGTTACATCTGCACCGTCTTCAACGAAGAAATCATTATAGACCACATCGATGCCCGGCTGAGACATAACAACAGGGATATGTACCTGTTCATCCTTTGTTTCTCCGCTGATGTGGATGTCAATGCCAGGTTTATCCTCCTTGCGGACGATGGAAATATGGCGGCTGTCGCCGTGACAGACGGCCATACCATTCAGTCTCAGGTTGTAGGCACCTTCCTGTTTAAAGCCGTAGGAGTCGATGACCTTTAATACATTTTCTGTTACTTCATTAAGCTTCACAGCAATCGCCTCCTTTCTGCTGACCACAGTAAGAAGAATCTGCAGTCTGTCTGAAAAGTTTCGGCAGCATTTCGACGGCTGTGCCTATGCTGTCAATCTTACCGTCGGAGATGACCATGATTCGGTCTGCCATCTGGATGATACGTTCCTGATGGGAAATAAGGATCAGACTTTCCTTTTTTTCTTTATGGATCTGTTCAAACTTTTTTATAAGCATGGAGAAGCTCCAGAGATCAATACCTGCCTCCGGTTCGTCAAAAATACAGAGATCATGGGATTTGGCAAGAACGGTGGCAATCTCGATTCGCTTCATTTCGCCGCCGGAAAGGGTTGTGTCTGCTTCTCTGTCGATATATTCTTTCGCACATAATCCGACACTGCTTAACAGACCGCAGCATTCATCTTCTGTGAGAGATCTGCCGGCTGCCAGATTCAGCAGTCTGCGCACAGTCATGCCTTTAAAACGCGGCGGCTGCTGGAATGCAAAACCGATACCGGCCTGCGCACGTTCGTTGATAGACAGTGCCGTAATGTCCTGTCCATTTAAAATAATCTTACCTGCAGTTGTCTGATTGATGCCCATGAGAAGTTTGGCAAGGGTAGACTTGCCTCCGCCGTTTGGTCCTGTAATGACAAGCATCTCGCCATCAGCAACATCAAAACTGATATCGGAAAGGATTTCGGACTGGCCGCCTTCTTCCTGAACATCATATGATAAATGTTTGACCTGTAACATTTTGTCACTTCCTTGTACTTTATTGATCAATATGAATTACAGATATTACTATAACATCGCTGTTATATTTATACAAGGGTTTTATGACAAATGACAAATACAGCCTTCTGAATCCCAGTAAGTCATATAAAAAGCGAGAGTTGGCTGTTGTATTTTCGTTGATGCACTATTATACTATAATCAGGTGATGCATTAAAGTTTTCGGCAAGATATTGTATCCGGCGGTTAGAACAACATGAACAGGAGGAAGATTTTATGGCAGCTTTTGACAGAATTTGCAGCGGTTATGAACAGATGGATGATATTCTGGATAATATCCGCCTTGGGGATAATGTTGTATGGCAGATATCTGAGCTGGATGAATTCAGATTATTTGCGGAACCATTTGCCCGTCAGGCAGTGAAGGACGGACGGAATATTATCTATATCCGGTTTGCCCAGCATGAGCCGCTGCTGAAAGATCTGAGCGGGATTCAGGTACGTGAATTCAATCCGGATGAGGGGTTTGAGGCTTTTACGGTGGCCATTCACAATGAGATCACCCGTCAGGGCAGAGATGCATTTTATGTGTTTGACTGTCTGTCGGAGCTCCAGTCTGTATGGTATACGGATCTCATGATGGGTAATTTTTTCAGAGTGACCTGTCCATATCTTTTTGAGCTGGATACAGTGGCTTATTTCCCATTGATCAGAGGCCGCCATTCCTTCGACGCAGTGGCGCGGATCAGGGATACGACCCAGTTGCTGCTGGATGTCTATTCCAATGAGAAATATGTCTATCTGCATCCGCTGAAGGTTTGGAACCGGTATTCTGATAAAATGTTTTTGCCTCACGGATATAAAAAGAGTACAGGTGAATTTGTGACAGTGGATGATGGTGTCGGCATGAGCCGTTATTATCAGACAAGGCAGCAGATTACCCTGACCAATCAGGATCAGAATTACGACAGTCATGACCGTTTCTTTAACATGGCAAAAATAGAGTATGCCAGAGGGCATTTCAGTGAGGAGACAGAAGACCAGATCATCAGAAGTACCATGACCAAAGATGTGAAGCTCCGTGAGCTGGTAAAGACTTATTTCAGACCGGAGGATTATTTTATGCTGCGGGATCGGATGATCGGCAGCGGGGCCATCGGCGGCAAAGCATGTGGTATGCTTCTGGCCAGAAAGATCGCAGAGACGGAGATACCGGAATATATGGCGCACAATGAACCCCATGACTCCTTTTACATCGGTTCAGACGTATTTTATACTTATATTGTATTTAATGGCGATTGGCGGCTGCGTATCCGACAGAGGACAGAAGAAGGATATTTCGCCGCGTCGGGAGAGCTGCAGCAGCATCTTCTGAACGGGCGTTTTCCGTCGAAGATCAGAGAACAGTTCTTGAATGTACTGGAGTATTTTGGCCAGAGTCCATTTATCGTGCGGTCCTCCAGTTTCCTTGAAGATGGTTTTGGCAATGCTTTTGCGGGCAAATATGAATCAGTCTTCTGTGTGAATCAGGGCAGTCCGGAAGAACGTCTGGAAGAATTCGAGAATGCGGTGCGCACAGTTTATGCCAGTGCTATGGATTATTCTGCTCTGGAGTATCGCCGTCTGCGGGGATTGGACAAGAAGGACGAGCAGATGGCTATATTGGTTCAGAGAGTATCCGGTTCCTATTATGGCAGATATTTTATGCCTGGTGCGGCAGGTGTTGGGTACAGCCACAGCAGTTACAAATGGTATCAGGATATGGATCCGGAGGCGGGCATGCTGAGAATCGTTATGGGTCTTGGGACGAAAGCTGTGGATAGAACTCAGCAGGACTATCCGCGTTTGGCCAATCTGGATCGTCCTGCGGTGACAGTTCTGACGACTGTTGAGCAGAAGCACAAGTTCTCCCAGCGCTATATTGATGTTCTGGACATTCAGGAGAATAAACTGACAGAGGTGCCGTTGTCAACGCTGCTGCCTTTGTTGCCATCGTGGTATAAACGGATGGTGCTGGAACACGATTATGAGGCAGAAGACCGTCTGAGACAGATGGGCAGAAGACGGGATGTATGGTTTGTCAGCTGTCAAACCTTGCTGGAGAAACCGGATTTTACCGGATTGATGCAGAAGATATTAAAGACATTGGAACGGGTCTATGGGAATCCGGTGGATATAGAATATGCCGTGAACATGGACGAAGAAGGTGATTTTGTAGTAAATCTTCTGCAATGCCGTCCTTTGTATCAGGGCAAAGATAATGGTGCTGTGGAAATAGATCATCTGAACCTGAGAGAAATTTTCTTTGAAATCAGGGATTCCTCCATGGGGATGTCCGGGAAGCGGAAGATCGATGTGGTGGTTCAGATCGATCCGGTACTTTATTATAATTATCCATACGGCAAGAAATATGATATAGCATCGGCTGTCGGCAGAATCAATCGTTATTATCGCGACAGCGGGAAGAATCTGATATTGATGACGCCGGGCAGGATCGGCACATCCTCACCGGAATTGGGCGTTCCGGTGACATTTGGTGACATTTCCAATTTCTCTGCAGTCTGTGAGGTGTCTGAAACGAAAGCCGGATATATGCCTGAATTGAGTTATGGCAGTCATATGTTCCAGGATCTGGTGGAGGCTGAGATCCTATATGGGGCCATCTTTAATGATAACAGGACGATTACCTATGATCCGGATCTCTTTGGAGAGGTACCTGACTGTTTCGCAGAAATATGTCCGGACCAGCCGGAGCTGCAGGGCATGATACAGGTGCGGGAGGTGCCGGAACTGTATTATTGGCTGGATGCCGTTTCAAATCATGCCATTTGCGGTATCATAGAATAAAAAATGGCTGCAGTCAAATGCCAGACTGCAGTCATTTTTTATGCATGTGAGCGCTGTGGATGGTGGATCTGGCTTAGACTGTAGGCCAGTACCGAGCCGATGACCAGAATACCTCCGGCAGCGGAGAGCGGGCCGATAGATTCCCCGCAGACGATGGCTGCCAGAACGGGATTCAGTACAGGTTCTATTCCGGATGTCAGGGCTGCTGTTACTGGTGATACCGCATCGAGACCCCGGGAGAGGCAGATCGTGGCCAGTCCGGTCTGAACAGCACCGAGGAGAATAATCAGTACCAGAATAGACGGCGTGAATACGGTTTCCTTCGTAAGAGAAGGTATCCCGACAATGATGGAAATAATATAGCAGATGACCAGTGATGATTCAAAATCACCGTCTTTCATTTTCTTCATCTGAAACATGATGGCATAGGACAGACCGGATATGATGGCCAGCATATTGCCGATCATGCCGCCTGGGGTTATTTTGTCAAAGAAGAAGCAGACAATACCTGCCAATGCGATGATGCAGGTGACTACAGCACGTCTGTCCGGCTTTTTGTGATAGAATATCCAGAGGATAAAGATCAGAAAGACCGGATGGGTAAATTGAAGAATAATGGCATTGGCAGCGGAAGTCATTTTAGTTGCACAAACAAAGGTGATACTCATGGATGCAGACCAAAGACCTCCGAAAATGACCGCTGGATTCAGTCTGAAACGGTGGTTGATCAGCCGCATATAGATTAAAAGTGTCAGCAGTGAAAAAAAGCTTCTTCCGCCGCTGACAGAAAGAGAGGACCAGGGTACGAGTTTGATCATGAATCCTCCGAGGCTGAAGAAGACAGCGGACAGAATAACATAAAATGTACCGACCGCCGGATTGGTAACACGTGGCTGAATATGTAGCATAATGATTCTCCTAAAAAAATTCTCCCGCAAATAAGCTGCCGCATGAATCATATCAGTGCGGCAGCTTATTTGATTTATAAATTGATGAATGAATATATATTATTTACAGAGTTCGTCTGCCAGTGCATCGAGCTGTGCCACGTTGGCATCTGTTAAAGCAGACTTGATGGTAACAGTAGTATCTGTGTATGTCAGATCCTTGCAGTTCTCAAGCATCTGTTTCATCTTCCTTGCAGCTGTTGGTGCCCATGTACCATTCTCGATCAGACCAATGGTACGGTTTCTGTAACCGCGTTCTTCAAGGTGGTGAACGAATTCATGCATGAATGGGAAGATATCACCGTTGTATGTAGTGGTGGCCAGAACGATCCTGCCATAACGGAATGCATCTTCAACAGCTTCTGCCATATCGCAGCGGGCCAGGTCATTGACAATTACTTTCGGACAGCCTTTGGCCTGAAGCTTTTCAGCCAGAAGCTCAACAGCTTTTTTTGTATTGCCGTAAACGGATGTGTAGCAGATCAGCACACCTTCTGATTCCACACCATAACTTGTCCATGTGTTATAGAGATCCAGATAGTATCCGAGGTTCTCTGATAAAACAGGTCCATGCAGCGGGCAGATGATCTGGATATCCAGACCGGCGGCTTTCTTCAGGAGGGCCTGTGCCTGTACACCGTATTTGCCGACAATGCCAAAATAGTAGCGGCGGGCTTCGCATGCCCAGTCTTCATCCACATCCAGAGCGCCAAATTTACCAAAAGCATCGGCGGAGAACAGAACCTTATCTGTACTGTCATATGTAACCATAACTTCCGGCCAGTGAACCATAGGAGCCATAACAAATGTCAGTGTGTGGGCTCCAAGAGAAAGGGTGTCACCTTCCTTTACAACAATCTGTCTGTCCGCAAAATCTGTACCGAAGAACTGCTTCATCATAACAAAGGCTTTGGCGTTGGATACGATTCTGGCATCTTTATACAAGTTCATGAAGTTGGCTATGTTGGCAGAATGATCCGGTTCCATATGCTGAACGATAAGGTAGTCCGGCTGTCTTGAGCCAAGAACATCAGCAATGTTCTTCAGCCATTCATCAGTGAAATTGGCATCTACAGTATCCATAACAGCAACCTTATCATCCATGATTACGTAGGAATTGTAAGACATACCGTTTTCCACCACGTACTGTCCTTCGAATAAGTCAACATCATGGTCGTTGACACCTACATATTTGATAGTATCTGTAATGTTCATTTAAATCATCTCCTAAAATGTATTCCGTAAAACAAATTATCATTTCTATTATAGCATCAGATTGAGTATGTGAATAGAGAAATCCAATAAAATATATGTTTTTTTCAGGTACGTTCAAAGCGCGTTTTTTCCGTTGTTTCCCGTCGGATCAGGATTGGAGGTACCATTTTGTGAATCGGTTGTTCCAGAGGCACAGGCTGTCGCTTTTTTCGCTCATTCATCAATTCAACGAGGAGACTGACGGCCTCAAATGCCTGGCGGTCGATCTGCTGACCAACGGTGCTGATAGGAAAAACAGCTTCTCGGGAAGCCGGGGAATTATCAAAACCAACGATATAATAATTTTCAGGGAGACAGCCATATTTGCGGACAAGAATATTGACAAGTATACTGGCATGGGTATCATTGCTGACGAAAAAACCTATACGTTGGCCACGGTATTTCTTTTCCAAATTATCAAGAATATTGGAAAAATTAGTATATATTCTTTCGTATTCATGTCCCAGTTCTGTGATAATAAGTTCATGGCATAGATGATGCTCTTCGCAGAAATCCCGAAAGCCTCTCATTCGATCATAGGATGGGACATTTTCTTCTGTTGGTGTGTTGATATGGATCAATACTTCACAGTCATGTTTGGCAAGAAGGCTGACCGCCTGGACAGCCCCCATGTAATTGTCGGTATTGACACTGCAGACGTGTTTGTCTTCACGTTCAATGGTAACGATGGGAATCTGGTAGGAGGCCAGTTCTTCTGAGGAGATGGTATGGCTCAGGATGATCATACCTTCAATCTTATAGGCCAGCAGTTCCTGAATATAGCGTCTTTCTGTTTCCTCATTCTCATTGCCGACGAAGACAAGGAACTTGTAACCAAAAGTCTCGTAGGTGGACAGAATCTGGTTCAGCATCTCTGAATAGTAATGCAGAAAAAGATTGGGAATGATGATTCCTACAAATTCAGTTTTGCCGTTGGCAAGGATACGGGCGACTTTATTCTCTTTATAGTCCAGCGCGACCAGTGCATCGGAGATAATTTTCTGGTTCTCCAGTGTCAGAGAGTCAGGGTTGTTGAAATATCTCGAGATGGTTGTTTTAGAAAAATGGGTATATGCAGCAATATCGCTGAATGTTACATTTTTTCCTTTTCCCATAAATCAATTCATCACTTTCCTTTAAATAATTTGGAAGTTTATTACTTCCAGCAGATATTATATCATGAAACAGAAATCAGGACAATAAGTAACCGGTTAAGTAACTGGTTTTGCATAAAATGTACAATGTGATGTGTTGAAATTCGTTTATTATCACGAAATTGAGAAGAATTAGATAAAGATGGTTGACGGAAGAATGTTCCGGTACTATAATAAACTTACAAAAGTAACCGGTTACTTTACCGGTTATCTACTATAATATTGACATCAGGGACGAACAAAAAATGGAAAAATGTCCAAAAAAAGGAGGAAATGAATGATGAAAAGAAAAGCTGCATTCAGGACAGCTGCGGTTGTATTGATACTTATTCTGATGATGAGTACATTGACCGGCTGCCGTTTCGGATTTGCCAGTGATCCTGATGATCCGAATGAAGTCAAAGAGGAGATACCGATCGATACCTCCATTGATACTTTCGAATATGATGCGAGTCTGGAAGGAACGAAGATCACGCTTCTTAATTCAAAGGCGGAGATTCAGACAGCTCTGGAGGAGATCGCAGTCGTATTTCAGGAAAAATCCGGAGTTACGATTGAGGTAATGCCGATTACAGATGGTGATTCTCCATATACCAAGGTTGTCAGTCTTTACAATGCCGGAAGGCCGGCTACCCTGTCTATTCTGGATACGACAGATGTAATTGCTCTGGCTGAAGAGAAAGCGGCTGATCTGTCTGACGAGTCATGGATCAGTGAGGCAGAAGGCTACCTGACGGAGATTAACGGAAAAGTCTACAGTTTTCCGTTTTGTATTGAAGGAAGAGGTATGATCTACAATCAGTCAGTGATTGAGGAAGCCCTGGGAGAGACTTTTGATCCGGCTTCTATTACGACTCTGGATGAATTCAGAGCTTTACTGGACCGGCTGGTAGAAGCCGGTATCGAGAGACCGGTTTCCATGGCGAAGGAAGACTGGTCTCTGGGGGCTCATCATCTGCAGTATATCTATGAGACCTTTGATGGAACAACAGAAGGGGCGCAGACAGTCATTGAGGGGCTGAAGGACGGCACGATGGATCTGAGAACTTATGATAGAATGAGCCAGTTCCTTGACATGTTCGATCTGTTGAAAGAATATAACGTGGCAAAAGGAGACCCTCTGGGGGCAGACTATGATGAAATGGCCATTGATCTGGCTGATGGTAAGACGGCCTTCTGGTTTAATGGCAACTGGGCATGGCCTAATCTGGAGGATGCCGGTGCCGAAACAGAGGATGTCTATGGTTTCCTGCCATATTTCATGAATAACGATTCCGGGGATTTTGTTAATTATGAGATTCAGGGATCACCATCCAAACAGGTCATGATAGATGGACAGATGTCATCTGAGAAGGAACAGGCGGCGGCCAGGGAATTCCTCAACTGGATTGTTTATAGTGAGATTGGTCAGCAGATGCTTGTCTATAAATGCAGTCTGATTCCTGCATGTAAAAATAATCCTTATGAGCCGGTTGATCCTTTGAGCAGGGATATTTACGAACACGTACAGAATGGTACAGCATTTAATGCCTCTGCCATTGTTCCGAACGATCACTGGTCCATTCTGGGTGCCGCTATGCAGAAATATCTGGCAGGCCGAAGTGACAGGGATGAGTTGATCGACAGTATTCAGGCTTATTGGGATGAACAGTAATAGAAGGAGGATAAGCAGATGAGATCAAGCAGTAAAGGAAAAGATTTCTGTATATTCGCATTGCCGGGGCTGTTTTGCTTCTGTGCGGTTGTGGTTCTGCCGTTTATTTATGGTGTCTATCTGACACTGACGGACTGGAATGGGGTATCAAATGTCAAGAATTTTATTGGTTTGAAGAATTTCGCAGGTGTTATAAAAGATACACAGTTCTGGTCTTCCCTGCTTTTGACCTTTAAATACGTGATTCTTGTTGTTGTTCTGGTGAATGTCATTGCTTTTGCCCTCGGTTATCTTCTGACCCGGGGTATCAAAGGTCAGAACTTCTTCCGTGCAGGCTTTTTTACACCGAACCTGATTGGCGGTATTGTTCTTGGTTACATATGGCAGTTTGTATTTTCAAGGGTATTTGTCAGTATCGGTGAGACAACGGGATGGTCACTGTTTGGTGTATCATGGCTGTCTGATCCGACAAAAGCCTTTGCAGCTCTGGTGATTGTGTCTGTCTGGCAGCTGTCCGGTTATATGATCCTGATCTATGTGGCAGGGTTCATGGGATTAAGTGAAGATGTTCTGGAAGCAGCCAGTATCGATGGTGCGTCAGGATGGGTGAAACTGAAAAATATTATCATGCCGCTGATGATGCCATCCATCACAATCTGTCTTTTTATGACATTATCCCGTGCTTTTATGGTATATGATGTCAATCTGTCTTTAACAGCAGGTGCACCATACGGTACAACGGAAATGGCAGCAATGCATGTTTATGAGAAAGCATTTACATCAAGACAGTTTGGTGTAGGACAGGCCGAAGCCCTGATTCTGTTCGTGATCGTTGCATGTATAAGCGGACTTCAGGTATATATGACAAAGAAAAGGGAGGTTGAAGCATAATGAAACAGACATCCATTGGAGGCAGCAGAAAAAAGGTTTCCCATATTGTGGCTATGATTGTTCTGGTTGCCGTTTTTATCCTGTACATGTTCCCGTTCATCATGGTGGTGATCAACTCTCTGAAGCAGAAAAGAGATATTATCAAGAGTCCTTTTTCATGGCTCTTTACCATCAAGGGTCTGTCCTTTGATAATTTTGTGAAGGCATTTAACCAGATGGATTTTCTGAATGCTTTCAAGAACTCCCTGATCGTTACTGTATCGGCAACAGTTCTGGTGACTATTCTGGCAGCCATGCTGGCCTACTATATCGTTCGCAATAATAATACTATTTCTAAAATCGCTTTTGCGCTCATGGTTGCTTCGATGATCATTCCTTTCCAGGCACTGATGATTCCGTTGGTAAGTATCTATGGCGGTATGCTTAATGTCATGAATCATCGGATTACACTGATCTTTATGCATACAGGGTTTTCCATGGCCATGTCGGTGTTTATGTTCCATGGCTTTATTAAAGGTAATGTTCCGATGGCTCTGGAGGAGGCGGCTTATATCGATGGCTGTACCCATGCCCAGACATTTTTCAAGATCGTTCTTCCGCTGCTGAAACCTATTATTTCAACAATGGTTATTTTAAATGCCATGGCCTTCTGGAATGATTTTCTTCTGCCATCTCTTGTTCTGACAGATAAAAAACTATTGACGCTGCCATTGTCAACATATAGTTTTTATGGTACTTATTCTGCAGATTATGGTACAATTATGGCAGGGCTGCTGTTGTGCGTGATTCCGATTCTGATTCTGTATGTGGTGCTTCAGAAGCAGATTATCGGAGGTGTTGTTGCGGGAGCAGTTAAATAACGGTAATTTTTGAATTGAATATAGAGAGCCGTGCAGGAGATAAAATCACAGGGAAAGGATATCAGATGATACAGGACATATTACATTTAAGAGCACCGGAGGGCAGCTGGATCAATGATCCAAACGGATTGATTTACTATAAAGGGAAATATCATTTGTTTTTTCAGCATTTTCCTTATGCTCCGGAATGGGGAACCATGCACTGGGGTCATGCAGTCAGTACAGACCTGATACATTGGGAACATCTGCCGGTGGCTCTGTTTCCTACAAAAGAATATGACAAAAATGGTGTTTTTTCAGGATGTGCCGTAGAAAAAGATGAACAGCTGTATTTTTATTATACGGCGGTGAAATACCTGGAAACAGATCCGGAGAATATTCATCGGGCGGCAGGCGACAGATACGAAACGAGTCAGGCGCTGATGACCTCAAAAGACGGTTTTCACTTTGATAACTGGAAAGATAAAAGGCAGGTTATTACCTGCGGTGTATTTGGACTGGATGCCAATGCCAGAGATCCAAAGGTGTGGCGGTATCATGATGAGTGGTATATGATCCTTGGGGGAACAGACGGCGGCAGAGCCGCTCAGGTAACGTTTTGTAAAAGTCGCGATGGCATACAATGGGAGTATGTGAACCGATACCGGAATGCCCGGTATGGCCGTATTCTGGAGTGCCCTGATATCTTTTGTGTGGATGGCGACTATATATTCCTGGGATCCGGTATGTATCTGATGGATGACGGTGAAAATTATGCCAGTCAGGCATTATGTGTACCGGCCGTATTTGAAGAAGGAAGCTGCAGTCTGCAGCTTCCGGAACAGTATCATTATATCGATTACGGTCTGGATCTCTATGCACCCCAGACCAATCTGGATGCACAGGGGCGGCGTTTTATGATTGCGTGGATGCGCATGCCGGAGGCGGTGGAAGACCGGTGGAATGGCATGATGTGTCTTCCGCGTCTTGTTGAAATACGGGAAGGGCAGATATTTTTTCCGGTACATCCTTCCGTCGCTGATGCATTTTCAAAAAAAGTGCCGGATCTGGAACAGCTGGATGGGGATATGCCGTATCGTATCCGCGTCACGATGAAAAACGGTGAGAGATTGAATATCGGCGGTTATCAGATATGGATTTGGGATGACTGTCTCAGAACGGATCGAAGTCATGTATTTCCGGTTAAAGGGGAAGGGTGCCGCAGGGCATCCACACCGCCTCTTTGTGGAAAATATGAGCTGGATATTTTTGTGGACAGGCAGATTATAGAAATCTATGTCAATGGCGGACAGTATGTATTGAGCCATATTGTCTATGGACTGGGACAAAATATTCAGGGACGGATCGAATCTGTCTGGCAGATGTGAGGTAAGATATGGGTGCAAAAGAAGTAATTTTTGAACGAAGAATGCGAAAGCATGGTGATGAATTGAAATGGCTCTACACGGAGTTGTATCAGAATGATGCCATGTTTGGTGAATTATGCGGGCAGCTGTATAGTTTTTATATAAATAGAGATGAAGCTCTGCATCTGCGGGATCTTGAGAGAGAAGAGAATCCGGAATGGTTTCGAAGCAGGGATATGCTGGGTATGATGCTTTATATTGATAATTTTGGCGGCAGCATCAGAGGGGTTAAAGACAGACTGGATTATCTTCAGGACTGCAATGTGAGCCTGGTGCATCTGATGCCTTTTCTGGACAGTCCGGAAGGCCGTTCTGACGGCGGTTATGCAGTGGCCGATTTCAGAAAGGTGAAACCGGAGCTGGGAACCATGGAGGATCTGGCGGATTTTACGGCGGCCTGCCATCACCGGAATATGAATGTATGTATGGATTTTGTCATGAATCATACATCGGAAGATCATGAATGGGCCAGACGGGCCAGAAACGGTGAAGGGGAATATATGAGCCGTTATTTCTTCTATGATAATCCGGACATACCGAATCGTTATGAAGAAACAGTGCCTCAGGTGTTCCCGACTACTGCACCGGGGAATTTTACCTGGCTTCCTGAGATCGGGCATTATGTGCTGACCAGTTTTTATCCTTATCAGTGGGATCTGAA
>JAEDGN010000103.1 GCA_016297495.1 Coprococcus sp. | reverse complement strand
TCATTCACATGCGCCGGATTGACATCTCCCGTTACACCGGCAAACATATAAACATCCGACTCGGATATTGTTTTTGAAAAAGTCGCTTTCTGTCCGATTTCCATTTCATCAATCGTATATCCCTGCATCCCTTTACCTCCTACCAAATCTCATACATTTCAGCTTTTTTCCGCAGCTCATCCCTGAAATCCGGATGTGCAATACGAATCAGTGCTTCCGCTCTTTCTGCGACATTCAGTCCGCGCAGCCATGCAATACCATATTCTGTTACCACATAATCCACATCATTTCTTGAGGTTGTAACAGCTGCCCCTTCATGAAGGAACGGCACAATCTTTGAATGGAGGACTTCATTTCCATTATCATCCACAGTGCTGTAAGTAGAATGCATTGCAATGATGGATTTACCTCCCGGTGACATCTGTGAGCCCTGTACTGTTTCAGACTGGCCGCCTGTTCCTGACCACTGATGATATCCAACTGTCTCGGAGGCACACTGGCCTGTCAGATCAATTTCCAGAGTCGCATTAATAGATACAAATTTATTATTTTTACCAATCGTATACGGATCATTGGTAAAGGTACATGACTTAAATAAAACGGACGGATTATTATGAACAAAATCATATAAACGCTGACTTCCCATAGTAAAAGAGCAGACTGAATATCCGTTATACAAACCTTTACAGGAATTATCAACCGCACCACACTCTATCAGATCAACCATTGTCTCTGTGAACATCTCCGTATGGATTCCCAGATGTTTTTTATTCTTCAATTCAGCCGCTACTGCATTTGGTATATTACCAATTCCCAGCTGAATCGTAGAACCATCCTCCACCAGAGAAGCCACATATTTTCCAATGGCTGCATCCACCTCTGTATATGGTGCCAGTTTGCTGGCAGGAATCGGACGATCAGATTCGACAATTGCATCCACCTCAGAAACATGTACCAGCGTATCTCCAAATGTTCTCGGAAAATTCGGGTTTACTTCAACGATCGTAAGTGCACCGGCATTAATCAGATCCCTTTCATAAATGGCACTGATCGATAATGTCATGTACCCTCGCTCGTCCATTGGAGAAACTGTTGCCAGAACAACGGGCCTTCTCTTTTCACAAGCCAGTCTGCTCAATACTTTTCTCAGAATAGATGTAGAACTCTGAGGAATTGCACTCACCATCCTGTGCTTGTGGGCATCCCGCAATCCTGCACTGAAAAACCATCCATTATGGGACATAACCCCCTTCATTTCCGGATCCTTAAATGCATCATAATACTGCAATGGCAGACATGTATTTAAAGTTGTATTTTTTACACCTGTTTCTTTCAGATGCTGCAACTTAGACAAAATCGCTGCCGGCTCACCGGCTGCCTGTGCCGAAAACATATAGTCATTATCCCTGATCAGTTCCAGAGCCTGCTCTGCAGTCATAAGCTTCTCTTTATATATTCTTTCAAACTCAGTCATCATCTATCTCCTCATCAATTTAAATTCATTATGTACAGGTGTCCTCCAGACACACGATCCGATAACTTAAACAATTCCCATCGTTGCCAGAACCACACCGATCAGTGCAAGTACAATCGGTGTAATAACAGTCATTGCCAATACATGCTTGTAAGATGCTTTTGTTGTAACACCACATACAGCAGCCATCATGACAAATGTAGGACAATGCGGCAGTGTATCAAGACCCATGGAAGCAACAGAAAGAATCTTGTATAATGCCTCTGTATTCACACCAAGGGCAACAAACTGATCCATCAGCGTACTGCAGAATATCTGTGTACCGCTGAGTGAAGCACCTGTAACGCCAGAGAACACATTAATACATACAACGGCAGAGAGATAAGGGTTCATCTTGTCAGCCATAGCCATGGCAAAATCAATGAAATACTGGAATCCAACAGAAATATTGACGACAGAAGCAAATCCCATCAAAGCAGCTGTCAGCAACAATGCATTGATACTGGAAAGCCATCCTGACGTAAAGTCTTTAACAATATGTCCCTTTAAATATTTATAGTTTGTAATAATCAAAACAACTGTACCAGCCAGAATAGACGTGCAGACACTGTCAGAAGAACTCATACTGTTAGCAAGGATAAGCTTCAGCACAATAATGGCAACATAGGGAAGAATAGCCAGATAAAATGGAGGGAGTTCCTTACCGGATGTACTGCCTGCAATCAAAGCTGCATCACTTTCAGAAGCAACAAAAGCTTCGCCCTTATTACGCAGTGCTTTTGCCGACCATGAAAAATAAATGATACCAATGGCAAACGCCAGGACAAGGATAATTCCTGCCATAATCGGAGCACTGAAGGTGCTTGTACCAAGCTTCTCAGACAATGCGATACACAACATTGAAGGAGAACCCGGTGTAACGACATTCAGAACAACAGAACCATACAGGAATATGGCCGGCATCAGATTTTTCGAAATATTGGCCTTACGGAACATCGGTACTGCAACAGGATAAATGGCAAAAATGATAATAAATGCGTTGATTCCGCTGTATGCCAGCAGGAAGGAAATAATTACTGTCGCAGCACAGGAGGCCTTTACTCCAAAAATATTAAAGAAGAAATTTGCAATCGATTCTGCAGCGCCGCTCTGCTTCATCAGCTCACTGTAAGCAGAAGCTACGCAGAACATAAACAAATACGAAGCAAATATATTTCCCAGAGACCCTGCATAGGTCTTAACCATCGTCTCCCAGAAAGGCAATCCGCTGGTAACAATAATGATAACGGTTGCCACAAGAGAGGCAACAAAACCATTCAAACCTTTAAATGTTAAATAAACAAGGGCAACGATCGCCACAATCATGCCAATAACACCAATAGCTTCCATTTAATAATCCATCCTTTCAGATTTTTATCTTTTGAATAAAAGTCAATATGTCTATCAATAAGCAAATTTTATAATACTGCTCCTCCATTGATCTGGGCTCTCAGCTGCTGCCATATGTGTACATCCATATATTGGCATCAGTTCTGCATTCGGAATCTGTTTGTGCATATACTCAGCTGTCGCCGGACAGTATCCTGATCCGGGATCCGCATACATAATCAGTGTCTGAACATCAATCTTTGGAAGTACATCACGAAAATCTGAACCAGCCATAGTCTCCCAATAATAATAATTGGCCCGGGCATGCTCTTCACTGATATCCACCATACCCTGAATTAGAACTTGGGCAATCAGATCATTTCTCTTCGCCAGAATTCTCGCTCTTATTTGATCGGAAGTACCTGTAAAATCACGAATATTTTCAGGATTATTTCTGAAAAGCAGTTCCTCTGCCACGATCAATGCAAAACGTTTATAGTCAGTGCGGATCACTTCAAGATCGTTCTCGAACATTTCACGTGTATACCATCCCTGATAGAGTCCAAGTTTCCAGTCTCCTTCATTAATAAGCTTCGGAGACATGTCTCCCAGGATCACTTTTGACAAACGTTCAGTACCAAACTGTCTTACATATGAAAAAATAACAGCAGCACCCATGGAATAACCAAACATGGTCACATTTTCAAGTCCAAGATATTCCAGAAGATCCCTTGCATCCCGCGCGGACTGGTGAATTCCCAATTCACCAACAGCCGGAGTCATACCAAATGCACGTTGGTCAAAAGCAATAATACGTCCCTTTTCTTTCATGGCTTCAATAAAAGCCACCTGAGATTCAATGCTGCTACCAAATCCCATTATATACAGTATCGCTTTGCCTCTCCCGGCATCTACGTATTTTATTTCAGCTCCGTCTGCTGCCTGAAATCTTTTGATTTCAAAATCGGCAAAACTCATCTTTTTATCCCCTCCCTAATGTTTTTTCATTTTTATCTGATCAGAAAAACTTGTAATTGAATTATAGCAGGGAATAATTTATGTGAAAAATTGCTTTATTTCATCGAACCATGAAATAAATGCCTCAATAATCTCAATTTTTATCTGTTCTGAAAGCTACATCTGTAAAAAAAGCAAAAAAATATCTCCGACCACTCTATTATGGCTGAAGATACTAAAACAACTGAATTTTTTCACTTTATCAGGAAACTAATTCATTACCTATGAATTGAATTCATAATTAGAATCTGCATATCAGGCAGAATCATTCTTCTGCCTAATCATACAGGATCGACTACTGTGTACATATATTCCAGAAGCATTGCATTGGTGTTGTCACTGTTTTATCTTTGCGCCGGATGACAGAAAGAGACCATTCAAATTCCGGCTTTTCCAGATGGACCTGGTGAACTCTGGCATTATTGAACTTATCAATCAGAGGTTTTGGCAAAATTGTCACGCCCTGGTCATTGGCCACCATTTCAAAAATAAACTCCCATTGATAACTCTCGAAAGCAAATTGCGGTAAAAACCCGGCTTCCAGGCATTTCTGCTTTACAAGATCATAATACATATAATTAGAATTAATCATTAGAATCCTCTCCATCCGGATATCATTAAAATCAACGCTTCTCTTTTTCGCAAGCCGGTGCTGTTTCGATACCAAAAGAACTGCCTCCGATGTAAATACTTTTTTCTTCTCAAATCGGCCATCTTCAAAAGGCTCAATAATAACACCAACATCCAGTTTGCCATTTGCCACCTTATCAACAATCTCTCTGGATATTTCTTCCTCAATCCTTAAATCAATTTCCGGATATGTCCTTTGAAATTTATGAACAATGGAATAAAAATAAATGGCGCCTGCTGTCGGAGGTATTCCCAGACGAATACTATTATTGGACCGACTCAAGCGTTCTGCAAGCTCCTGGGTTTGATGTTGATAATAATCCAGTATTCTTACTGCATACTCATAAAGAATATCACCCTCTTTCGTTATCTCAAACTCCTTCGCACCCCTGTTGATAAGTATGACTTTGAATTCCTCCTCGAGAGCCCTTATTGACTTGCTCAATGTAGACTGACTGATAAAGAGCGCATTGGCTGCCTTGGTAAAGCTTCCTTTTTGCACAACTTCCCTGAAATAATTCAACTGAGTCAAATTCATTGCCCTTCCCCCACTTTCTATCCTTAGTATAAAGATAAAAGAATCATTTAGCAAGCTTTATTACAGCAAATAAAATAATAATCTGTGATTACCTTGTTTATTACAAAAAAAACCAGCAATATTAAAATTCCTGGTTTTAAGAGGCGCAGACCGGATTTGAACCGGTGGATACTGGTGTTGCAGACCATTGCCTTACCACTTGGCTACTGCGCCATATTCAATTGCTGTGACCATTGTATTATATCATACTGGGAACTACCCGTCAAGGATATTTCGCCGACTGACCTCGACGGGATTCGAACCCGTGTTACCGCCGTGAAAGGGCGGTGTCTTAACCGCTTGACCACGAGGCCATCGCTCCCCGAGCAGGGCTCGAACCTGCAACAACTCGGTTAACAGCCGAGTGCTCTACCATTGAGCTATCGAGGAATACTGAAGAAGCTCGCATTTCTGCATGCGCCTTCAAAACTGCACATTAATGAAATCACATTCTTATAGAACCAATTCTCAGGTCAAGCCCTCGACCGATTAGTAACAGTCAGCTCCGGACATTACTGCCC
>JAEDGN010000102.1 GCA_016297495.1 Coprococcus sp. | reverse complement strand
GTATGTCGCTGCCACTGGCAACGTCATAGACATGAATGGTATCACCAACCCAGTCTTATGAGAAGAGAAAAGTTATGAGAAGTATATTTTATTCTCTTTATTTTCTCCTCTGTTTTTTGATTTTACTTCTCATAACTTGTTTTCTTAAATACTATTTTTAAGCCATTCCAGAAGTTCCTCCTTTTCTTCCTCTGAATAATCAAGATTGATGTTCCGTACTCGGGATGCCTCTTCAATATGTTTTCTTTTTACTTCCGGGTTCGCTTTGGAATAGATCTCTGTCGTAGTCACGGATGTGTGGCCGAGGAGATCTCTTATATATATCAGGTTTACCCCATTTTCCAAAAGATGCATTGCTTTCGTATGGCGGAGGCAATGTGCTGAAATAGCGGCGGGGTAAATCGATGCTTCTTTCAGCCTGGCTCTTTCAAAGTATTTATGCACGATATAATTTACACCTTCTCTGGTCAGCCTTTCCCTTCTGGTATTAAAGAAAAGAAAGTCGTTGTCATCTACTCTATATTTCTGTATATAATTGCTTATCACGTCAGCCACAAGCCCATCCAATGGAACTGACCTTATTTTATCTCCCTTCCCATGCAGAATCATAGTGTAAGGTTTCTCAAGATGGAGATCATATCTGCGCACGTTGCATAATTCTGTAACCCTTGCACCACTCTCGTAAAGAAGGAGCACAATGCAGAAGCATCGCAACTCCTTATGGTCAGTTTTGTCAAAACTGTTCAGGAAGTGCTCCATTGCATTGACTGACAGATAGTTCATCTGCCGGCCCTCTGTTTTTTTCTTGGATATTTCGCGGATGGAAGCCGAAATATTAAGGTACTTTGGTTCATGGTAGCCAGTGTACTTGAAAAATGATCTTATCGCAGCAAGGCGGTTATTTCTGGTAGATATGGATACGCCTTTCTCTTTTTCAAGATACTCCAGGAACTCATTAATAATGTCGTAGCTGAAACTGTCCACTTCGATACAGTCAGCCCTGATATGCTTCTTCTCATCCATAAATTCCAGCAACTGCACGAAAGTATCACGATATGTTTTCATAGTGTTACTTCCGGAGCCTTTCTGTCCTGCAAGATATTTAACAAAGTAATCATTCATAAGTCTCGCAAAATCAGTCATCACTGTCTCCTCC
The DNA here is from genome assembly GCA_016297495.1 of Coprococcus sp. Classification (GTDB taxonomy): domain Bacteria; phylum Bacillota; class Clostridia; order Lachnospirales; family Lachnospiraceae; genus Coprococcus_A. The sequence continues at coordinate 4,462 of JAEDGN010000102.1, read as the reverse complement.
CAACACCCTCTCGTAAATATAATGCCCGGCATTTATAACCTCGTCATACCTTTCCATGGTAAGCCTGAGATATATTTCTGTATTTGTTATATCCGTATGCCCAAGATATACGCTAAGATATGGCAAAGCGCAATAAGGATCTTTTCCTTCTTTTATCATCTGGTCCAGGGCATTGCATGCAAACGTATGGCGTAATGAATGGATACATGGACCTCTGCTATGTCCATTGGCAGAAGCAAGGCTGACCCCTGCCTTAGGAAGGATGTTTTTTCTGAATGTTGTTGTTATGCTGTGGTTGCACCTCCGACCCCCTGACGGAGATTCAAAAAAATATGTATCGCCAGGCTTTGATTTTTCCCTATTATAATTTGTGAGCCATTTGCCAAGGGAAGCCTTGAACGGAACCAGCCTGGATACGTTTCCTTTTCCGCTGTTGACAATGATAATGTTATCTGTAAAGTCAATATCACTGATCTTAAGTTCCAATGCCTCCCCCAATCTCAGCCCTGTACAGTACAGCATCCTGATAAGCGTCTGATAAAAAAGCTGTGAGCCATAGCGGTCATAGGCGCTTTCCATGGAATCTATGACTGAAAAGATCCTCTTCATCTCAACATCAGAGAAAACATATGGAATATAATCTCTCGGCATTTTTATTGTACAGTCATACTGAATATAGATATTCTCATAGCCCTGGCTTTTCAGGAATTTTGCAAACTGCCTGATATTGCATTCACGGTGATGCTTTGTCGACTGCGAAAGATGTTCAGCTGTTTTCACGTATGCGGATGTCATTTCTTCCGTAAGGGCAATTTCTTCCAGCTTGTAGCTGTCAAGGAACCGGTTTAATGCCAGATAGTCATAGAGAAGGTTTCCTTCTATTTTCTTATAGTATCCCAAAGCGTTTTTATATCGGAGGAAGTTTTCAAACTCTTCCTTAAATATGCCGGTGAATTCCTTCTTTGTGATTTCTTTCATTCCGGCACCTCCAGTGACACTTCCCTGAGTCCGTCTACGTCAATGGAAAGATATTTCTGTGTTGTCCTGGAGCCGGCATGCCCTAATACCCCGGTAATAATGGGTACAGGAGTATTATTTGCGAGCATCGTAGTCGCCAGGGAATGCCTTAATGTATGGGCACCACGTTTCCGGCATCTCCGTTCGATGCCTGCCTTCTCAAAATTTTTATAAACAATCTGTGTGAGTATCTTGGCTGAAGTAAAAGCGGAGTTAGTGGTAGTATTTATAAAGATGTATTCCGATCTCACATCAGGCCTGTGATTCTTCAGATAGTCCAGAAGAAGAAACTGTACCTGTTCCGTAAACGGGACATTCACATGGAGACCGGTTTTATGTTGGGTTTTGCTGATGAGTTTTTTGTCCCAGTTGATTTCATCAAATCTCAGCCATATGATATCACTTGCCCTCAGACCGCATTCCGCAGCGATAAGGATCATACATTTGTCCCTGGTGCCGCATTTTTTTGCAGTATCAATACTTTCAACCAGAATTTTAATCTCTTCTGGCGAATAGTAGGATAGAATAGAATCTCTTTTGTCAGTAGTAATCATTGGAAACAGTTGGTATCCATCAAAAGACACTATCCCTTGTTCATACATGATGTTAAAGAACTGCCTGAGAGTAAACTGGACTCCGCTGATGGTTTGCGATCTGTAATCCAGACTGTTCACAAACTCATAAACATTCTTTCTATCAATGTTCGACAGATCTGTCTGAGCATCTTCGAGATAATTTAGGAATTTTCTCACGGTCTGGAGTTTTCGTTTGACAGTCACATCCCTGATTCCTTCTTTTTGTCCATTTTTAAATATTTCGATGTACTTAGCTCTGTTCATAATTTCCTCCTTTCATTTGCCAAGTACATTTAGTATATCAGGTATATTTGATTTAAAAGTTATGAGAAGTAAAATACGGAAAAACAGATTGAAAATCGTGAATTACCGCCATCTCTTCTCATAACTTTTCTCTACTCATAAGACTGGGCAGGCAACACGCTGCCAATCACGGATTCTGTTACCGGCGAGACAACGGATGCTTACCTGTTTGTGGCGGTGCTTCCCTGCAGCTGCTTCGCATATGCCGAACTCTGCAGGAACATGCAGTCTGAAAACTGGCTGCTCTGTCATGCCCATGCTTATGAATACTTTGGCGGAGTGCCGCGGCTTCTAATTCCGGATAACCTCCGTACCGGCGTAACAAAGAATACCCGCCTTGATACAGTCATCAATCGCAGCTATCTTGAACTTGCTGAGCACTATCAGACTGCTGTTGTTCCTGCCAGGGTTGAGGCTCCAAAGGACAAATCCCATGCGGAAGGGACTGTAAAGTATGCATCTACATGGATCCTTGCAGCTCTGCGTGACCGGGTATTCTTCACATTTGAGGAGGCATTTGCCGCCGTAGCCGAAAAACTGGAATCCCTCAACGATGCTGAGTTCAAGAAGCGGGAAGGCACACGCCGCCTTGCTTATATTGAAGAAAAAGCATTTATGCATCCTCTTCCTGTTAACGCTTATGAACCTGCCATCTGGTCAGATGCTACTGTCCCAACGGATTACTGCGTTACTGACGGCCTCAACCGTTATTCGGTCCCGTATGACCTGATCGGCGAACAGGTACAGTCCAGAGTAACCCGTGACACTGTGGAATTCTTTTATCACGGCAACCGGGTAGCGTCCCATGTCAGGCTGCACCACCGCCAGCCGGATCCGGTCGTAAAGACAGAACATATGCCGGATAGCCATAAAAAGTATCTATCATACAATAAGGATGCTTTCCTTGAATGGGCTGGAACCATTGGGGAAAACACAGAGAAGGTAATCCGCACTTTTCTCCAGGAAGGTCGTGCTCCGGAACAGGGATATAAATCCTGCCGCAATCTTATGAAACTCTGCGAGAAATACGGCAGTGAAAAGCTGGAAGAGGCATGCAGAAGCATACTTACATTCAGCGGTACTCCCAATATAAGGTCATTGATGCAGCTTCTGAAGACTCCGGTCAGACAAAGCAACGTCTCATCTCCCGCATCTGAGAGCCATGGCAGCCGCGGCATTACACGCGGTGCTTCCCAGTTCAGGAAGGGAGGTGCTCAGTAATGCTTAACAAAGATATCCTGAACAGACTGAAGGAACTCCATCTTACTCCGATGGCCAACGAACTTGAGAACCAGATGGAACATCCGGAGGCCTACCAGACGCTTTCCTTCGAAGACCGTCTTTCTCTTCTAATAGATGTACAGCTGGCACACAAGAATGCCAATGCAATAAAGAAGCGGATCCAGGACGCTCATTTTTCTGAGCAGGCATCGATTGAAGATATCGAGTACCATACTGACCGGAAGCTTGACAGGGCGTTGATCGTCCGTTTGGCAACCTGCTCATACATCAAAGAGAACCATCACATCATTCTCAGAGGTGCAACCGGTGCCGGCAAAACATTCCTCGCAAATGCACTCGGCAATGCGGCCTGCCGTAAGAAATACAAGGTTTCTTATACCCGACTGCCGGATCTCCTGAATGAATTTCAGGTCGCCCGGACTCTTGGCACTTATGATAAGGTAAGGAACACTTATGCCAAAAAGGATTTACTGATCATTGATGAATGGCTCCAGCGTCCGCTTCCCGAGCAGGAAAGCTATGAGCTCCTTGAAATCATCGAGGCCTGCTCAAAGAAAGGCGCGATTATCTTCTGCTCACAGTACGATACGGATGACTGGTACTATCGGATCGACTGCAAGCGCTCAGAGAAGGAAGACAGCACTGTTGCGGAAGCTATCCTCGACAGAATCGTACACAATAATTACAACATCTTCATTGACGGAAAGGTCTCAATGCGCAAGCGGCATGGTTTCTCACCTTCGGAAGAAAAGAAGGAGGAGGCCGTCAAATGAATAATGATTACCACATGCTCCGTCTGGAGGAAACTAAAAAGTATCAGAAGGCACAGCTGCTCGAAATGTACAACGATGCAGTTGAGACTATCTGGGAACTTCAGCGAATAAAACAGGAACTGAAGGAAGAGATCGATCTCTGGCAGAAAGCTTACGAAGAAGTAAGCAACAAACTGTACGGATGAAGCAATACAGCGTTTTGAAGGAGGCCGGGGGCAGGTGCTGGCCCCTGTTTTCCTTCCGAATGATGTAAGCTCAGTGGAGCGTTCTTTCTGCGTACAATGAATATTCGATACGGCAATCCCTATGAGTTAATTCAGCTTTCCGATATCGGCACGAATTGCACACGCAGAAAGATAAGCCGGTCAATGGGACCGTGGAATAAACCGGAGCGCCGCTCTTTGGCGCGAGGATTTATGCCGCGAAAGCCCGTTGACAGGCGCAGAGCGGAACGGGACTCCAGTGGTCTCCCTTCCGGAAACATTGATCTCAAACAGCGGAAGGATTGGTCAATTTGGGCGGACAAAATGATCAGCTCACGCGGAATTTACA
>JAEDGN010000101.1 GCA_016297495.1 Coprococcus sp. | reverse complement strand
CAGGACGGTCTGCTGGAGTATCCGCAGTACACAAGGCCGGAGGTATGGCATAATGAACCGGTTCCGGAGGTTCTTCTGTCCGGGCATCACGCCAACATCGAGAAATGGCGCCGGGAACAGTCGCTGAAAAGGACATATGAGCGGCGGCCTGAACTGTTGGAGCAGGAGCAGGTGATCGAACATTTTACTGAAGCGGATAAGAGATATCTTTCACAGCTTTGGGACAGAGAACCGTCCCCTGTCCCGCAAAAAAAATCGTCAAAATAGCTTGCATTCCGGCAATGGATATGGTAAAATAAATGGCGCTGGTGTGTAAGCGTGTCACTGCTGATGTAAGACACGAGTGGCATTTGGCACCAGCGGCAATTGTAAGAAATGGATGGTCCTCTGTTGTGGAGAGCACATTAAGAACATCTGATTATTATAAGGAGGTTCATTATGAACGATATTATTAAGAGCATTGAAGATGCACAGCTGAAGAGTGACATTACACCATTTTCCGTTGGCGATACTGTAAAGGTATATGCTAAGGTTAAGGAAGGTAACAGAGAGAGAACTCAGGTGTTCGAAGGTACTGTTATCAAGAGACAGAACGGCGGCAACCGTGAGACATTTACTGTTAGAAAGAGCTCTAACGGTATCGGCGTTGAGAAGACATGGCCATTACATTCTCCAGTCGTTGAGAAGATTGAAGTTACAAGACATGGTAAGGTAAGACGTGCGAAGCTGTTCTACTTAAGAGACAGAGTTGGTAAGAAAGCCAAGGTTAAAGAATTGGTTAAATAATCAGTGAACACAAGGTAAGGGGGACAAATACACAGGTACTTGTCCTCTTTTCTTATAATCGGAGAGAAGATCATGCGAAAGAAGCCATTATCTAAAAAGCAGAAAAAAATTCAGCGGATCAAGACAGCGTTGATTCATTTTGGTGCCTGGATGTTCGGGCTTTTTATTGCTATATTTCTGGGAATCTTTGCTGTGAGATATTTTGGTATGGAGACAGTTATTATTGACCAGTCCATGAATCCGACGTTACAGAATGAGGATGTTGTACTGATCAACAGTCTGTCCTATAAGCTGGGGTCCCCGAAACGGATGGATGTGGTGGCTGTCAGGATCGGTGCATCGGAGAACAGTCCGTCCTATGTCCGCCGTATTATAGGTCTTCCGGGTGAGACGGTAAAGATTGCCGGCGGCAAATTATTGATCAATGATGTGGAAACGAATATCCCATTTAATGATGCTTCCATTGAGGACGCCGGTGTGGCGGAGGAGGGGATTACCCTCGGGGATGACGAGTATTTTGTTTTATGTGATGATTATAATAATAATCGTGACGACAGCCGCCTGGACAGTATCGGGACCATTGATTCTGAACAGATCATCGGGAAGGCGTGGCTGATATGGTCACCGCTGTCACGTCTGAGACTGATACATTAGAGAATAGACAGGACATTTGATTGAAAGAAGAAGGTGAGATCATGAATATACAGTGGTATCCCGGTCACATGACGAAGGCCCGTCGTATGATGCAGGAGGATATTAAGTTAATAGATATCGTTATAGAGTTAGTGGATGCGAGACTGCCTTTGGCCAGCAAGAATCCGGATATTGATGAACTGGCGAAGGGGAAGGCACGGCTGATTCTGCTGAACAAGGCAGATATGGCTGATATGAAGTATACGAAGCTCTGGGAGGATTATTTTAAAAACCAGGGCTTTTTCGTTCTCCAGATCAATGCGAGAACAGGTGCAGGCATGAAGGCGGTGACAGGTGTCATCAATGAGGCATGCAAAGAGAAGATTGAACGTGACAGAAAAAGGGGTATCAAAAACCGTCCGATCAGAGCCATGATCGTGGGCATCCCCAATGTGGGTAAATCAACTTTTATCAACAGTTATGCCGGCAAGGCCTGTACAAAGACGGGCAATAAGCCGGGAGTGACAAAGGGCAAGCAGTGGATCAAGCTGAACAGGAATGTGGAGCTTCTGGATACACCGGGTATTCTCTGGCCGAAGTTTGAGGATCAGACAGTCGGAATCAAGCTTGCCATATCCGGTTCCATCAAAGATGATATTTTAAATATAACAGAGCTGGCACTGAAGCTTGCAGATTATCTTCGTGTGAATTATCCGGGCGCCATGGCGGCCCGCTATCAGATAGAGGAGAAGGAAGACGGAGTGGCCCTGCTGTCGGATATTGCCATTGCAAAATGCTGTCTGGTGAAGGGCGGGCAGCCGGATCTTGACAAGGCGGCAGCCATGCTGATCGACGATTTCCGCAGTCTGCGACTGGGAAGGATCACATTGGAACAGCCTGAGTAAAGGAATGATATACTTTGAGTGATGAAAAGATAAGTACAATAAAAAACAGATTTCAGACGGCCCCGATGGAAGAGCTGCCGTCACTGATGGCATTATACAGGGATGATCAGCGTGCAGGTGTCGTTCATTTGATTGAGAGCGCTTCCAAAAAAATTGCGGCTTATGAGAAGGAATTGGAACGCGTCCAGGCGATGCTGTCTTATGAGAGGCAGTATGCCTCCTGCGGCGTCATTTGCGGTATAGATGAGGCGGGACGAGGACCTCTGGCAGGTCCCGTTGTGGCTGCTGCGGTCATTTTGGACATGAATTGTCCGATCCTTTATGTCAATGATTCCAAGCAGCTTTCGGAGAAGAAGAGGGAAGCCCTCTATGATGAGATCATGGAGAAGGCTGTCAGCGTCGGTGTGGGTATTGCCAGTCCCGAAACGATCGATGATATTAATATTCTCCAGGCCGATTATGCGGCCATGAGAGAGGCAGTTGGCAAATTAACGCCTCAGCCGGAGGTGCTGCTTAATGACGCAGTGACCATACCGGGCCTTACGGCAAGGCAGGTGCCGATCATCAAAGGTGACGCCAAAAGTCTGTCCATTGCGGCGGCCAGTATCATAGCCAAGGTCACCAGGGACCGTATGATGCGGGAATACGATGTTCTTTTCCCTGAGTACGGTTTTGCGAAGAATAAGGGTTATGGAACGGCGGAGCATATTGCGGCCATCAGGGAATATGGACCGTCACCTATACACAGACGGAGCTTTATCTCCAATTTTGTTTCGTTATAGCAGCAATTAAAGGAGTGCGGAGGCCATGAACAATGTGCAGAGGGGCCATCATTATGAACAGGTGGCTGCAGATTATCTGACCGGCCTGGGATACCGGATTCTCGAAAGGAATTACCGATGCCGTCAGGCAGAACTGGATATCGTTGCCATGGATGGTTCATGCCTTGTTTTTATAGAAGTAAAATACAGGAAAGCAGGCGGTCCGCAGCACCCATTGGAGGCTGTCGATGTGAGAAAGCAGCAGCATATCTGCAGAGCGGCATTACAGTATTTGTACAGCCATGGTTGCGGCCAGGAACAGATGTGCCGTTTTGATGTGGTGGCTGTTCTAGATGCGGGACCGGTTTTATATAAGAATGCATTCACGTATCAGGGTACGAAAGGATGGTAGACATGTTTTCAGTGGGAACAACGGAATTAAAAGAGAAGAATCATGTTCCTTATATACAGTTTAAGAATCTTTCTGCCACCGGCATTGTCCGACATGGGTTTTCTACCAGACTTGGCGGTGTCAGCAAAGGTATTTTCGCGACGATGAATCTGAATTTTAAACGTGGTGATGATCCTGAGGATGTCATGGAGAATTACCGACGGATGGCAGGGGCTCTTGACGTTCGTGTGGAGGATATGGTATTGTCAGACCAGACCCATACCACCAATGTCCGCGTTGTCACGGAGGAAGACCGGGGCAAGGGTATTGTGAAACCTCAGGATTATACGGATGTGGATGGCATGATTACCAATGTTCCGGGAATCGTACTGGTGACATCCTATGCGGACTGCGTACCCCTTTATTTTGTAGATCCGGTCAAGCGGGCCATAGGTCTGTCCCATTCAGGCTGGAAAGGGACAGTGGGACATATGGGCAGGAAGACAGTGGCGCTGATGCAGGAGTTCTATGGATGCGATCCTTCGGACATCATTGCTGCCATCGGCCCGTCCATCTGTCAGGCCTGCTACGAGGTCAGTGAGGATGTGGCCCATGCGTTTATGCAGGCATTTACAAAGGAACAGGCAGAGGATATGCTGATTGATAAGGGAAATGGCAAGTATCAGCTGGATCTGTGGAAGGCCAACTGGTATGTGCTGACAGACAGCGGCATCCTGCCGGAACATCTGGCAGTGACAGATCTGTGTACGGCATGCCGTCCGGAGCTGCTCTGGTCCCACAGAAAAACAAATGGACAGAGAGGCGGACTTTCAGCTTTTCTGCAGCTTATATAGCGGAATGGAGAATAAAATGAAAAAGCATTTACATGTGATCAAATCCATCGAACCGGGCAGTATTGCAGAAGAAATGGAGCTGATGCCCGGGGATACTGTCCTTGCTATCAATGGTCAGGAGATAGAGGATGTATTTGATTATCATTTTCTGATCAATGATGAATATATTGAGATGCTTATCCGGACAGCTGACGGTGAAGAGGAGCTGCTGGAGATTGAGAAGGATTATAATGAAGATATGGGTATTGTCTTTGATTCCAGTCTGATGGACGATTATAAATCCTGCAGCAATCAATGTATTTTCTGTTTTATCGATCAGCTGCCGAAGGGCATGCGGGAAACCATGTATTTTAAGGATGACGATTCAAGACTTTCTTTCCTGCAGGGCAACTATATTACCATGACCAATATGAAGGATTCTGCGCTGGAGCGGATCATCCGTTATAAGCTGGAGCCCATCAATGTGTCGGTACACACCACCAATCCGGAGCTTCGCTGTATGATGCTCCACAATCGTTTTGCAGGAAAGATCATGGAGCAGCTGCAGAAGCTTTATGATGGCGGTATTATTATGAATGCCCAGATCGTTCTGTGCAGGGGTGTCAATGATGGTGAGGAGCTGGATCGGACGATCCGGGATCTGTCCGGATTTATCCCGAATATAGAGAGTGTTTCCGTGGTGCCGGTGGGCCTTTCTGACTACAGAGAAGGGCTTTATCCTCTGGAGCCCTTTGAAGCGGAGGATGCGCGCAGAGTGATCGCTCAGATCGAGGAATGGCAGAAACGGTTATATGAAGAATACGGCACCCATTTCATTCATGCGTCCGACGAATGGTATCTGCTGGCAGGTTATGAGATGCCGGAGGAAGAACGCTATGACGGTTATCTGCAGCTGGAGAATGGTGTGGGCATGGTGCGGCTTCTGATGGAAGAATTCCATGAGGCTCTGGACAGTATTCCGGCTGACGGCAGAAAACGTCATGTATCCATTGCAACGGGGCGTTCGGCGGCCGGGCATATACGCCGGCTGGCAGGAGAACTTTGTGATAAATTTGAAAATATGACAGTGGATGTCCATGAGATCGTCAATCACTTTTTTGGTGAGAAGATCACTGTATCCGGACTGCTGACGGGAAAGGATATCATGGAGCAGCTGAGGGGGCTTGATCTGGGTGACAGGCTGCTGCTGCCGGTGAATATCCTGCGCAGCGGCGAGGATATAGAACTGCTTCTGGATGATGTGACTGTGCCTGAGATTGAAAATGCTTTACAAATCCCGATTTCAATTGTACAATCAAACGGACAGGACCTTGTTTACAAGAT
>JAEDGN010000100.1 GCA_016297495.1 Coprococcus sp. | reverse complement strand
GCCACTGTCATCTGTCTCCACAGCCACATCCTCCATATGATCGTAGTTCTCTGTCATATAATCGGACACCGGCCAGCGGGAGGCCTTCACCTGATCCGGCTTCACTTCACTCAGAAGCCTGACATCCGTCTTTCCTTCCAGTGTAATGTCAATCAGGTTCTCCCACTGGAGCACAGCCGGTCCGCAGGCCGTGACCGCATTGCTTTCCCCGTCTTCTTCTGACGGGACTGTCCATGTATAATTGCCCGGTCCGCTAAGCACTACCGTTGTATTGGCCAGAGATGTTGTATAAGAAATATTCAGCTGAGGCGGCTGGCTCATATCCGGCTCCGGAAAAAACTGGTCTATCAGTTCCTGATATTCCGCCAAATCCTCCTCAGAGCCTTCAGCGGTCACCACCATCTGAGTAACCCCCGGATACTGTCCCGGATAGCTCTGCAGCATAATGCCATTGCCATAGACATCAATCTGATTGCCTGCCTTCAGATCATCCTTATTCAGTGGATTACCAGCAGCATCCGTCAGATTCTCCGGCACGGGCGCGTAAAATAATGTGCCATAATCCTGATCAATAAAAAGCCATGAATCATTTTCACCCTTCAGCAGCAGGCAATGCATCGCCGCCGTATCTTCATCATTCATCCCCATCGTCTCTGACTCATCGATAACTGTGCCGGCAACATCACGCCCCTGAGCAGGACTTAAAGCCGATGTCTCTCCTGCCTGTCCACCATTACCGCATCCGGCCAGAAGTCCCAGTACTACAACCGCCGTCATTCCGATCTTCATCCATTTACCCATAAAAATTTCCTCCTGTCTTATCATCAATAATCTGGTCGTTTTCTTTTACAGATGTACTCCCCGCTGCACATCTGGTGTACTGACACATTGAGGTGTGCCTGAATATCAATGTGTCAGTACACTAATATATATACGCAGGCCAAACTCATTTTTATGGCATTCTCTGAATTATATTTTCAGCATCCGGTATCCCACACCGATATGGGTCTGAATATACTGAGGCGAATCCGGATCCGGTTCGATCTTTTTGCGTAAAGTAGCCATATAAACACGCAGAGAAGCAATATCGTTGTCCCAGCTGCTTCCCCAGATCTTCTGTGTGATAAAAGTATGTGTCAATACCTTCCCCACATTCCGTGAAAGAAGGCAGAGCAGCTTATACTCTATGGGTGTCAGATGCAATTCATTCTCTCCCAGATAAGCGCATCCTGCCGCATAATCCACTTTCAGATCCCCATTCATAAATACGGACTGGGCCTGCCTGTCATTCTCCATTGCTGTCAGACGGCGCTGTGTGACCCGAAGTCTGGCCAACAGCTCTTCAACAGAAAAAGGCTTTGTAAGATAATCATCTGCTCCTGCATCCAGCGCATCAATTTTATCCGTATCCTCGCTTCTTGCACTGATGACAATAATAGGCATATTAGACCAGGAACGAATACGTCGGATAACCTCCACACCATCCACATCCGGCAGACCAAGATCCAGAAAAACGACATCCGGATTATGGGAAGCCGCCGACAAAATAGCCAGTTCCCCGTTCAATGCGGTCAGATAGTGATATCCATGGGCTTTCAGCGTTGTCGTGATCAGATTGCGTACCGATGCATCATCCTCCACTACCAGGACTGTTATTTTATTATTCATGTAATTCTACCTCCTCTGCAGGCAAAGTAAAATAAAAGACTGTACCATGGGGATGATGATCTGCCACACCAATCTCTCCTCCATGGGCGGTAATAATCGATTTGCAAAGAGCCAGTCCCAACCCCAGACTGCGCCTGTTATCAACGATCCTTCCTGAACCGCTGTAAAACATTTCAAAGACTCTGGCTTTATCTTCATCAGGAATTCCCGGCCCATCATCCGCAATATCCACGCGGACAAATCTGCCTTCCTTATATATATGGATAATGATTTGTGAACCCTTCTGAGTATATTTAATGGCATTATCCACAATATTGATCACTACCTGCAGAATCAGCCTTGCATCCATTTTTGCCAGAAGCATCTCATTCTCATTCTGCACACGGATCACATGCTCCGTTTTCCGCCGGTCCACATGCCGCAATGCTTCCGAGACGACTTCATCCATCAGCTCCGCAGACATCCTCAGATTCATTCTGCCGCCCTCAATCCGCGTTACAGCAAGCAGATTCTCCACCAGATGGATCAGCCACATAGAATCCTCATAAATATCGGAATACAGCTGCTTCCTGGTCTCCTCATCGAATTGTGCCGCATTGGCCAGCAGATTGCTGGCATTACCGGAAATGGATGTCAGCGGCGTCCTCAGATCATGGGAAATAGCACGCAGCAGATCCGCCCGCAGCTGCTCGTTCTTTGCCATGACAGCTGCCGCCTCTTTCTCCCGGGCATTCCTGTCATTCTCAAGGGCCAATGCACACTCGCCGAGAACCGACAGCAGCGTATCTGTCTCAAAACTATCCAGCGGCTGTTCTCTGACCGCAATTCCCACGACACCATATACATTGCCATGGATACGTATTGCCAGATAAAAATACTTTGCCTCTGAAAAAGTATTGGTCGTTGCTCCGGCATGCTTGCTATTCTTAAATACCCACGAAGCAACTTCTTTTTCCTGTATGTCCAGAGAACGATCCATTCCGCCGCCGGGATTGACTGCATAATATTTCGGCTCAGACAATCCCTCCTTTTGTGCTGTAAAGACAACAACATCTCTGTTAAGCAATTTCACCAGCTGCTGCGCCGTAATGTCAATAATCTCATCAAAATCTCCCGCTTTCCCCAGCAGCTGATCCGTATCCAGCAGCACCTTTGTACGGTACGCCGTACGTGCAGACTGTCGGGCATGATTTTTCAGGCGGGCAGTCAGTGTTCCCATAATCAGTGATGCGAGAAACATGACAAGAAAAGTAACCGGATATCCCTGCTCATGTGCAATCAATGTATACCTTGGCTCTGTAAAGAAAAAATTAAAAACAAATACACTGATTACCGATGAAATCAAACTATAGATCTGATTCTGCGTAATAAGTGAAATGATCAGTACATTTAAAATATAAATCGTAATAATATTGGCTTCTGTAAAGCCCAATCTCTGAAATATCAGGCCAAGACATGTTGTCAGCAACAATGCTCCCACGCATCTTAAAATATCCCCGATTGAAAATACAAACAGATTTCTTCGGTGCTTTTCTTCCCGGTAAATGCTGTTTCCCGCCTGATCCGGGATAATATGTATATCCAGATTCGGTGCATAAGCAATCAGTTTATCTGTCAAAACCTGATGTCCCGGCAGTCTGCGTCCCACAATGGAGCTTCTGCCGATAACAATTCTGGATACACCTGAAAGCCTGGCAAACTCCGCAATCTGAAAAGAAATATCCTCTCCATAGACTGTCTCTATCCTGGCTCCCAACTGACGGGCCAAACGGGTATTTGTCTCCAGCCTCTTTTTATTCTCTTCACTCATCACGGCAAAATCCGGTGTTTCTACAAACAGCGCAGTAAAATCTCCCCTGAAAGCCTGTGCCATTCTCGCTGCCGTCCGGATAATTCTGGCATTGGAAGGAGATGATGACAGACAGACCAGAATATGCTCATCCAGATGATAGCTGCCCTGTTCCTTCAGTCCGGCCTCCCCGGCCAGAAGATTGACTCTGTCAGCGCATCTGCGCAGGGCAATCTCTCTGAAAGCCGTCAACTCTCCCACTGAAAAAGGACAGTCATGTTTCTGTATCTGCATCCGCGATATCAGCTCTTCTGGTTCTATATCAACCAGCTCCACCTGATCCGCATTGTCAAAAACAGAATCTGGTATTCTCTCCCTGACAGCCATCCCGTTTACAGCGGTGACCACATCATTCAGACTCTCGATATTCTGAACATTGACGGTTGTATAAACATCGATCCCCGCCTGGAGCAGTTCTTCCACATCCTGATAGCGCTGACGATGACGGCAGCCTGCCGCGTTGGTATGTGCCAGCTCATCCAAAAGAATCAGCTGCGGTTTCCGCTTCAGTGCCCCATCAAGATCAAATTCCTTCTGTCTCAGTCCATGATGTACAATATACAAAAGCGGGATCTGTTCAAATCCCGCTGCAAGCTCATCCGTCTGCGGCATACCATGGGACTCCACAAATCCCGCTGTCACATCTATTCCCTGTTCCTTCATGGCTCTCGCAGCATATAACATTGCAGAAGTTTTCCCGACCCCCGACGCATATCCGAAAAATATCTTCAGCTGCCCGCGCCTGTTGCCAGAATCCTTATAAGACTGATCCGGCTGTTGATGCAGCATCATCTTAATCCTCCTCATTTCAGGTTGCAGTTCTCTCGTATCTTAATTTCTCCTAGAAATTGTATCACGAAAATAATGATATTAACAGGCCTGTTCATTAACTTTCACCGGATGAAAAACTCTGACCAGAGGTAATATTCTCCTCTGATCAGAGTTTTAGCACCTAAATATGAAAACATTTCTGTATGTCTCTGTTCCGTCCCAGCACCAGCATCGTATCCTGAGCAGAAATAACAGTATCCGGCAAAATATCCATACTCAGCCGTCCGTCATGCTTCATAGCCATAATATTGATATGATGCTTCTTTCGTACATCCAGCTGTGCAACTGTATGTCCCACCCAGTTATCCGGTACAGAAATCTCAAAGATCGCATACTCGCCGTCCAGTTCAATATAATCAAAAATATGATCGGAACTATAACGGATGGCAGTCCATGCTGCCAGCTGCTTCTCCGGATATACAATATCATCTGCGCCGTTTCTGAGAAGAAACTTGGCATGAACATCATTGGATGCCCTGGACACCACCATAGGTGCCCCAAGCTCTTTCAGCAAAGACGTTGTCTCCAGTGAATTCTGAAAATCATCGCCTATGGTCACCAGACACAAATCAAAATTTCTCACTCCCAGAGAAGATAAAAAAGCCTCCTCTGTACAATCCCCGATCTGGGCATTGGTCACATAGGGCAGCACTTCATCCACGCGGTTCTCCCGCTTATCAATGGCCATCACCTGATGCCCCAGTTCATGAAGCTTAATTGCCGCATGTTTGCCGAATCTTCCCAGTCCTATCAATAATACAGATTTCATATAATCTCTTCAACTCCCTATCCAATCGTAATTTTTTCCTGAGGAAACTTTGACGCGTAGCTCTTCTTACCCGTCACAGCAGCAAAAATCAATGTCAGACCACCAACCCGTCCAAAAAACATCAATAAAATAAGAATCCCGCGGGAAAGCAGGCTCAAATCCGGCGTAATGCCAAGGGTCAGGCCCACAGTCCCTATGGCGGAAGCCGTCTCAAATAAACAGGTCAGCAATGGCAATCCTTCAATGCGGCAAATAATTATGCCGCCTGTCAGAAACAAAACCAGATACATGAGTAAAATAGCGGATGCGTTACGAATGGCATCTGCAGGCAGCCTGCGTCCAAAACAGTGAACTTCATCTCTCTGATAAAAAACTGCCACAGCAGAAGCAAGCAGCACTGCGATCGTTGTTGTTTTCATACCGCCTGCCGTAGATCCCGGTGAACCGCCGATCAGCATCAGCAAAATAGTAATCAATGTCCCCTCCTCACTCAGGGTTGTCAGATCTGCCGTATTAAAACCGGCCGTTCTCGGTGTCACCGCCTGAAACAGAG
>JAEDGN010000032.1 GCA_016297495.1 Coprococcus sp. | reverse complement strand
CGTTTTATATCTATTTTACTCAAACACAGTCAACACTTCTGCACCTTCTCTGACAAAAGCAATGAAATGATCCAGATCAGCTTCTGCCGCTGTCCATTGACCCCCTTCTATCCTGCTTTGGTCGTTGATATTGATCCAGCTGCCCTCCGGAAGATAAACCTTACGCCTGGTCTGTTCTCTTTCTGTAATCGGTGCAAATAGAATATCCCGGCCAAACAGATAAGCATCTTCAATACCATAGCACTCATCATCTTCAGGATATTCCACAAAAAGAGGCCGCATAATGGAAAGGCCCGTTTCCTTTGCTTCCATCATATATTGCATGATATACGGACGCAGACGCTCACGCAATTCTACCAGTTTTTTCAGTCGTCCATAATTTTCCTCACCGAAGCTCCACAGTTCATTATCACCGCCGCTCATCTCGGCCAGTCCCGGATGCCTGTCCACATGATGTTCAGGCTTCTCTCTTTTGCCATGGAGACGGGTAACCGGGCAGAACACCCCGAACTGGAACCAGCGAACAATCAATTCCCTGAATTCTTCACTCTCGATGTCGCCGCCCCAGAACCCGCCAATATCTGTTGTCCACCATGGAATACCGCTCATGGCCATAGCAAGTCCTGTCCTTACCGACTTATTCAGCGCCTCAAAAGTGGAAGGCACATCTCCGGACCAAAGCAGGGCACCATAACGCTGCGATCCTGTATATCCGGCCCTTCCGAGTGTAATGATATTTTTCTCCCCGGCCTTCGTCAGTCCTTCATAAAACAGTTTTTCATAATAATACGGATAAAGCAGCGCATACTCTTCAAAATTGCCGCGGCAGCATCGGATATTATCATAATGATTCGGTATCATTCCAGGCTCTGCCTCATCCAGCCAGAAATACTTTATGCCGCTGTCATAATAGTTTTTCTTCACCAATTGCCACATATAGTCTCTTGCTTTCGGATTAAGAGTGTCAATATAATCCTGCTGCCCGTAAAAATCCTGCATACCATACAGACCGTTTTCTGTGCGTAGTATCATGTTATGGTCATCCATATAGGCATAATTTTCACTCAGCGGATTGGAAGTCGGCCAGATAGAAACCATCAGTTCTATCCCCATCTCCTTCAGTTCATCCACCATAGCCTTTGGATCCGGCCAAAGTTCAGGATCAAACTTAAAATCTCCCTGCTCTGTCCAGTGAAAATAATCAATGACCATCACCGATACCGGGATATTTCTCCTCTTATATTCCCTTGCCACCTCAAGAAGATCCTCCTGGCTTTCATAGCGCAGTCTGCTCTGCCAGAAACCCGCCGCAAAGTCCGGAAAGTCCGGAGCATGCCCCGTCAAATTCGCATATCTTCCCATAATTTCCGCAGGGGAGTCCCCCGCGATCACCAGATAATCTACCTGCTTTGTCCGATAAGCCACCCATTTGGTATGATTATTTGTCAGTTCACACTGTCCGACAGAAGGATTATTCCAAAGGAATCCATAATTCTTCGATGAATAGACAAATGGTATGGAGGATTTTGTATTGCGGTGCTGCAGCTCACTGGTGCTCCCCTTCATGTCAAAACATCCGTTGTGCTCACCGCCCAGGCCATAAAAATGTTCTGATCTATCCGGTTTAAAGAGCACATTGGCCCGATGGGTTTCGGAGCCATTAGCCCTGTAGGTCCGATAAAAGCTGTCAAAGGCAAATTCTGTCATCTCTTCCAGAAGAAGCTCAAACTCTCCCGTTGCAGGATTCTTCTTATAATAACATACCTTTCCATTATCATTTATCACAGCTCTGAGGATGCCGTTGGTAATCACCGCCTCATGCTCACGCTGTTCAATAACCGTCTGAATCTCCGGCTGCCTGATCAGTGTCCAGTCCTCATCCACCAGATAACCGTTAGGAGAAGAAAAAAAGCGAAGGGTATTCTCACCCCACGGAATAATCCGGGCCAACTCGCCCCTGCGTTCAAATTCAATCGCATTATCTGTTACTATTAAATATCCCATAAATCCCTCAATCTTTTTCTCCAAATGAGCTGTCCAAAATTTCTTCCAGCTGTTTCATAAGTGCCAGCAGCTGCATAAGATTTTCCCTGCCGAATTTCTCAAATACCGTTCCATAGTATTCTTTCAGCCTTGTTTCCTGCTCCAGTACCAGTTTCTGTCCGCTTTCTGTGATAATCATATAAGTGCCTTCACTGCCATAGCCGTCATGGGACCATATAAGCAAACCACGGTCTTCCAGGCCTCCCACGATCTTTGATGCCTGTTGTATCGTCAACTGCATTTTCACCGCCAGTTCTTTCAGATAAGTCCTGCCCGGATTCTCTTCAGAAGCGGCCCCTCTGCTTTCAATCACATGCAGAGCAAGATATTCCGGAATATTGAGTTCCGAAAATAATCCCTGGATCTGCCCTTTATTCATCAGATAACGCTGATAGGTCAGTTCATTGGCCAGTTCTCTGATATCCATTGTTCCCAGCTTCTCGCGATTGTCTGTCATATATTTTTCCTCCTTCTTTTTTGCTATTTTCACACATTCCCTCTTAATACCATTATAATATAATGAGCAGTATCAGTACAATAAAAATCAGGCAAAAAAAGGAAGCAGAAAAATCTTTATTCATTCTCTATTGGCTCAGGATTTGATACGCTTACCTTATGATCGTACCATATTCCTTTTGATCCGATTAAAGCCAGATCAAATTCTTCATCCAATGCCGGAACAGGAACATCAAAACCATAGACCTCCTCCGTCATACCATCACTGTAGGTGACAGTATCTTCTGTGGGCTGCAGGAGTTCTGCCCCATCCTTTGCGGCATCTTCAGCCAGTCCCACAAAAAGGTTAATAATATTCTTTGAAGTCAGGGAAATATGAATGGTCATTTTTCCATCTTTTACTATCAATGTACCTTTACCTTCACAGGCCTCACTAACATGGAACATGCTGCTGTCCGTGTCAAAATCCGCACTGTATGTGCCGTCCGCCAGCGCTGCGGATGCTGCGCCAGCGCCTTTGACTGTTCCTGCTGCATCCGACCCGTTGAGCACTGCTGCCGTATGTGCCACGTAAATATTCTGAATAGCCTCAATACCTCCGAGACCGGCAATCTGGGCATCCACGCTGTCAAACTGACCGGAAGCCTTAAACATGCTCATCCAGGAATCAGCGTCTTCTCCTGCCATATCGTTGTTGGCATGATCGCCTGCCACCACCATCAGCGGACGGAGAATGACTTTCTTATATCCTGCCTGAGCAACAGCTTCAATGACAGCTTCACAGGCAGTTTCCTCAGGTTCTCCCTCTACTGTTCCGATAAATACATTATCATATCCAAGGGCAGCCATCTGTGCCTGCATCTGACTGTAGGATACCTTTGCGGTATGGGAAGTTCCATGTCCCATAAATACAAAGGCTGTTCCATCTTCCTTCGCTGCATCCAGGCTCTCATAGCCTGCCGTCTTCACCGCTTCATCCGTGATTGCTGCAGCAACCGCCTCTTTATCCGCATTGATGACCGATGCATCTGAGCCAACCTCTCCAAGAAGAGGCTCGGCAACCTTTACGGTCTCAAACTGATCGCTGTATGCTTCAACCGCTTCCATCAGTTCATCGTACTCCGCACCATGCATTAAATGTGTCGGCTGAATGACAAGATTTTTCACACCATTAGCCGCAGCGCGCACCAGGGCCTGATCCATATTGTCGATGAACTCGCCATCTCTGGCCTGTACATGATTGATAATAATCTGTGCCGTGAATGCTCTTCTTACAGACCATTCCGGAAATGCTTCCTGCAATGCATCCTCAATGCCTTTAATATCAGCCACGCGGCTGTCATTGAAAGAAGTTCCGAAGCTGACTACCAGTATCTCATTCTCTCCAATATCGTCCTGATTGCGCGAATCATCCAGAGACGCATCCCCAGTATCTCTTCCAAAATAATCCGGATCCGCATTCTCACCCTCCACCAGCTCCTTCTGAGCCTCTGTCAGGGCATCCCATGCCTCTTTTGCCATTCTGCACTGCTCATCTGTATTATCTGTTCTTTTCTGCACATAAATGGCATCAATAAGGGCAGCCACCTCATCTGCGGCTTTCTGATCCGCATCGGCATCAACGGTCTGTGCCGTTTCTTCCGTTGACACTGATTCTGTTGATTTCTGTTCCCCACCTGAGCATCCTGTCATGGCCAGTACAGCAGACATCATGACAGTTAATAAAATTGCAGATAAATTCTTTTTCATGCTAATCCTCCATTCTTGTATTGCATTCCATTTCAATAACTTTTCCTGCAGACCGGGCATAGGCCAGCAATTCCTCATTGACCCGCTCCAGACTGCCAAACCTGCTCTTACAGCAGATGACCCTTTTGCAGCTGTCCAGTTTTCTTTTGGCCTCATCCAGCAGTGCCTCCGTAATGGGTTCAAATCCTTCCGTTTGCACGACATCTGCTGCCAGAGCCTTTGCCACCGGATAATCCAGATCATTTTCAAACAGGATTCCCGCCGCAAATGCCGTCCCTTCCCGCTGCATCCTGCGGTATACATCCTTACCGGTTCCTCCGCCGGCTATAATAAACACTTCCGCCTCTCCTTTAATCGCCTCCAGTTCCATACTTGTATTTTCTTCATCGAAGCATCCTGCCTCAATATCAAAAAGCTGCTTTATATAATCCGGTCTGAAAATCTCCTTTGCCTCTCCGATCCGGTCTACATATGAACCTTTCACGCATAATATCTGATCAGATACTCTTTCCGCCAATTCCAGCTCATGCAGTGACATAATAACTGTAAGTCCCTTTTTCTTCCTCATTTCCTGCAGAACAGACAAAAATTCCAGCTTGTATTTCACATCCAGATAGGATGTGGGCTCATCTAATATAATAATCTCAGGTTCCTGAGCAATGGCCCTCGCAAGCATGACCCGCTGCTTCTGCCCGTCGCTGATTTTGCCGAAGTCTCTGTCCCGAATCTCTGTGATATGAACCAGATCCATGGCTTCGTCCATTATCCTGTAGTCTTTTTCAGACAATATTCCAAATTTCCCCGTATAGGGATATCGTCCTGTGGCAACAATATCCTCACAGGTCATCATCTCCGCTCTTATCTTCTCAGTAAACACAACGGACATTTTTTTTGCCAGTTCTTCCCGCTTCATATCCTGCAGAGAGTCCTTGCCCATCCAGACAGTACCGCCGATCAAAGCCAGCTGGCCCGCAATGCTTTTTAATATAGTAGATTTCCCGGCACCATTTGGCCCGATCAGCGTCAATATATTGCCTTTTTTCAGATGGATTTCAATATCTCTGATCAAAAGCTTCCCATTATAGCCCACACACATTTTCTGAGTGAAAAAATAATAATCTTTCATCATTCATCTCTTTCTTTTCTCCGTCCGGCCATGACCCATATCACCACCGGCGCCCCAAATATAGCGGTCACGGTACTGATACTCAATTCTGTCGGTGCAAACACCGTTCTCGCAATCAGATCACAAAAAAGGCAGAAGACACTGCCGCCCAGAAAACAAGCCGGTATCATCCATATAGGTTTATTGGTCCCCATGAGGCTTTTAATCAGGTGAGGGACCGCGATCCCCACAAAGGAAACCGGACCTGCATAAGCAACGACACAGGCAGACAAAAAGCTCGACAATATAATCAGCAAAACACGCAGCAGACGAATATTGACACCCATACTTTTCGCATAATTTTCCCCCAGTTGATAAGCACCCATGGGCTTTGATATAAACAAAGTCATGATAACCGTTATCAATACCACAACAGTCATCACATACACATTACTCCAGGACATACCTGAAAAGCTGCCCTTCGACCAGTTATGAAGATTGACAATATCCGCGTCATCCGCAAATGTCACAACGAAATCCGTCACAGCTGAACAGATATATCCGATCATGATACCGCTGATAACCAGAACAGACATATTCTGCACCCTTTTTGACAGCAGCAGAACAAATCCCATGGAAAGAAGGGCTCCCGCAAAAGCCGCTATAATCAAAGCACCCGAGCTTATTTTGACAGCGCCTCCCCACAAAAAAACCATGACCAGAGCCACCACCAGCTTCGATCCTGAAGAAATACCTAGAACAAAAGGCCCCGCTATGGGATTATGGAAAAAAGTCTGCAGCAGATAGCCTGAGAGAGCCAGCGCTCCTCCCAGTATCAATGCCGATAAAGCTCTTGGCAGACGGATATCCCAAACGATCCCTTTTATAGTCGCATCCGTCTGACTGCCTGCAAAACACTTCACAACTTCATCTATCGGAACAGAAACACTGCCGATACCAATATTACATAAGATAAGAACGAGCATTCCTGCCAGAAGCAGTATAAGACCGATGACATATCTGAATCTTCTTTTATTCTTCTGTTCCATTCCGGTCCTCCTGCTGCAGCCGATAGATATATTGCATATCATCGGTCTCTCCTGAAATCATCTTACGGATATCCTCTGTAAAGTCCCCCGCAGACAGTGGATGCTGATATAAATCATTAGTGGTACACCATACATTCCCGGTCTTTACTGCTTTAAAATCCTTCAGGATACTGCTTCTATTAAGCAGCTCCTCCACTGTCCGAATTTCTCCGTCGATGGTACTGTTGTACAGAAGATAATCCGCCTCCTTCGCCGCTGCGTAAAACTCCTCCACAGACATATTTACAGAAGACTTATTATCAGAGTCGGAGCCCAGGTTTTCAAATATATATTTTCCTCCTGCCAGCTCTATCATCTGCGGCAGATAGTCAGAAGATTTCCGGACATTCACAGTACCGTTTGATGTGATATAGAAAAAGGCCACCGTTTGACCAGTCTGCTCTTCCTGCGACACACGCTGTAAAATGGCCTCCTGCCTGCTAAAAAGCGCTTCCGCCTTCTCTTCTTTTCCGAGAAGCGCTCCGTAAAATCTGATCCATTCTGCTCTGCCCAGTGGATGTGTTTCATAGCTGGAATATTCGATCATAACCGGAATATTAAATTCCTGCAGCTTTTCTATGACTTCCGGCGAATGGGAAATCATGGTATTCTCAATAGCAAGATCACAGCCTCCTGACACAATCAGCTCATAATCCGGCATACTGTATTTGCCCGCATACAGAATCTCACCGGCCTCCATGGCCGCTTTGGCTTCATCTATGTACCATCCCTCTGCCTTCTGACCTGAAAAACGAATACTATCAAGGGCATCCAGTCCGCAGAACATATCCATGGCTGCCGATGCCACAAGATAAATCCCTGACAGCGGCTGCTGAAGGATAATAATATCCTCATCCAGGCCATCCGGAATACCGGTATTCTCCGGCACCGTAAGAAATCTGCTTCCATCCGCCATTGTGAGCAGACAATAACCGCCCTCATAATAATCCGCCGCAAAGCATTCTGCATAACGAAGCTCCATGCTGTTCAGATAAGTCATCCGGGGGCTGATATCTGTCTTACGCCCTTCCAGGCTATTGACCATTACCTGACTCTGCCCGTCTTCCTCACCCGTTTCCGGACCCGTACCTGCTTTTTGCCCGTCCGTTTTTGAGCTGTCCTCACTCTGCCGTCTGATCGTTTCAGAATGAAATGTCAATGTGTACTCGATCTCGTGGGGAACACTCATGGCAATTGTATCCGCCATCACTGTCACTGGCTGATCCATAAGGAATACAGGCACTTCAAATGCAGAATTCCCCTCCGTATTAACCGGATACAGCTTTTCCCCGTTTACAATCATATAATCATAATTGGGGCTGCTCCATTCCACCAGAGCAATCCCTTCATGATCCTTAACCGTCAGAATCATCGGTGAAGTTATGGAAGCTTTCCCACTGCCTCCTTCAAGACTTGCCTCAATGGTATATTCACCGTCTTCTTCCTCAAATATACCTGACGACTGATCGGCAACTGCTGCATAAAATATTCCTAACAGTACCGCCGCCGCGATAATCATACAAATAACCCGTTTTTTCGTAAAATATCCACCTGCTTTCTATGAATGTTCAATTTTATAGCATTAAAAAAACCCTCTGCCTGTACAGGTAAAGGGTTTATACACACTATAAATCACAGGATACTGTCACGAAGACAGCACTCCCGCTGATATCACGTACAACCAGTTACTCGTGGCCTGAAACATAAGTTTCTGTACAACAATCAGGCAGGTCTCCCGGCTTAAAGATCATCGCATCGACCATCTTCCCAGTTGCCCAGTGATATATCGGTTTCTGCTCCCTAATTACGGTGACGAGTTCGTACAGGAATTGCACCTGTTTCCCTTTTCATCGAAACCAGCCAAATCCATATGACTGGCTGTTCCGACACCTGACTGTTATCTATTCATTTTTTGATATTCTATCATATCTCTATGAAGGATGCAATATAATTGTACCTACGAAATCCTGCCATTATCCATCTGACCTATTCAGGCATAATCTGCAGCCCCTGAATCACATGTCTGATAGAATTGCAAACCTGAATTCTGTCATCCACAATTATATCTCCCTCTTCTGACCATATCTGTTCATAAAAGCAATCAAAACTTTTTTTCACTGAAACATGGTTAAAGACCATCAGATTATTGCTGTATTTCTCGTTTTCAACTCTGATATAAGAAATCCTGTCAGAAAGGAAAAGACACGGATTAACACGGTAATGATAGTCAGAGGCAAAATTTCTGCAGACCATTTTAATCTGAATGTCCTGATTATTCTCTATAATGGATAGCATATGTTTCAAATATTCCATTCTCTGATCCACCGTAAGAATCACTTTTTGATTAAAGAAATCCAATTCTCCCGATATGGACAAACTAAAAAGAGCAGACTCACTAATCATCAGCTTCAGCTTAGACTTATTCAGAAGATTCTGCGTCAGTTCATATATTTTTTTAAGCTTTAAAGCATACTGATCCGGATTGCCAAACACATATCCCTGGGAAATAATCTCATCAAACAACCCCGGAGGCAGAAAATATTCCTGCATTCTTCCAAGCAGCATCCGGATATTCGGCGATAACAGAGATTGTGTGTATCTGTCATCCGCAATCATTTCCTGCATCGGTGTCCGCCGAAACAAAAGCCTTTCTCTTACGCACAATGCCTTTGCTTTCTCATAAAGAGCCTGCCGAATCTCTTCTTCCTCGCTGATCATCACGGCTACACAGCTGTTTTTATCAAACAGCATTCCCGAAATAGCATATGTATCCTTCACGGCAAAAATAATCTTCCCGTATGACTGCGAACAGCCATACAGATCCAGATTGATATGTGATCCGCTGGTCAAAGCGTTAACAAGGAAAATACAATCATGAAAGCAGTCATGCTCTCCTATTTCCAGATCGATTGCCAGAGAAAAGTGCACTTTCGGAAAATCCATCCCCCGTCTCATATATCTTTCGTCAATCTGCATCATCATCAAACGATACTCCCGGTTAACTGATAAAATATCCATTGATGCGACAACATCCAGTGACTTAACCTTTCGCAGGGCAGGATGCTGCATTTTTGAAACAAACTCAGGCATCGGAAGGAACGCATAATATGACGTTTTTGGCGCCACATAGGATCCAATCGAAGCTTTCAGATTGCTTACGTACTCATATTCTATCTTCAAATTGTCATAAATTGCCTGCTCCAGATCTTCCGAACTATTCACACCATAATCCTGACATACATTTTCCAGATTATCCCCTGTCAATTCTTCCACAACACAATGACTGATCCCCAATAATATTTCATCAGCGCTTTTTCTCGCTGGAATAGACCGACCGTTGAGCCACTTACTGATATAAGACACATCATACTGCAAAGCCTGCGCAATAACAGTATTCTTCAGGTTCGCCGCAGACATCAGCTGCTCAACCAGAAGACTGAATCTGTTTTTTTCATCCATAATAAAACTTTTTCTCCCAAAATATATTATTACCGGCCCATACACCGGACAACGCAGACTTCTTCAAGTCCACACACTTATTATATAATTCTACTACATAACCAACCAAATTAAAAGCATTTTAAGTCCAAAAAAGCAATCTGTACAACCTGCTCATAAATGCATCATAAAAAATTCCCACTCAGAAAAAGCAAAAAAAGCAGCCCATCCGATTCTATTCCTTCTCGGATGGGCTTTTAGTGAATTTCCTGTAATTTCATTTAATACACCTTACACTTTCTTCAATTTTCCGGTCGTCCGCTATGGGCCTCTGCCTTTCATCCTGACCATCTCCTTAGGCTTCATCAATCTATAATAAACTCTTCCAGAGATCTCATTTGATATAACATTACCTGATTTATTGGACATTACCTTTTCTTTTGATTGAAATTAACTATGCCATTGGACCGTCCTCCATGTTCTAAGAATCGAATACTGACTAACTATAATGACTTCACCTGTCTGGAATAAACTTCCTCTGTTTCTGTTAGGTTTCTTTTCTTTATTTCTTGGTTATATAATAATCTATTTTCTTCATTTTGTCAACATGTTTTTCTGATTTTTTTATATATAATTTTAAATAGTCTGAATATTTTGGATATATCTAATATTATATTCATACGGCAATTAATTTTTTCACACGCATCTAATTATATATACATCAGCAACATTTTATTCGTTCAATATCGACTTTACCTTCGCTGTCATGGCAATAGCCAGCTGTTCATGTCCCGCTTCATCCAGGTGCAGACCATCAGATGTTCCCGCCTTCGCTGCCAGTGCCGCATTCAAAAAGTCACATTCTTCTTCTAATGCAATTTTTTCGTAGACCGGTGCAAGCTTTCCTGACAATTCCACCGCCCGCATTCCACCGAACTCATCATCCGGATCAGAAGTGCAGATCTCTTCTTCATATCATTGGATCCAAGCATCAGAATCACCAGATTCAACGGCATATGGGTTCTTATACACGGCTCCAGGTAATAAAGTCCGCTCCTCCAAGGTTCACCCTCCGGCTCCAGACTGGTCGTCCGGCTGTTCAGACCTTCTTCTAGGACCTGATAGTTTTCCCCGAGAATTGCCGCCATTCTCCCCGTCCATCGGATATCCTCCCCATAACGGAGCCTGTTAACCGGGTTATAACCATGGGTATTCGAATCTCCATAACATAATATATATTTTTTCATCAGAGGCCTCCCATTTATTTCTTACCAAAAACAAAAAGTTCCTGTAACAATTATACTTCATCCCAATCTATATTGTCATCAGGAACTGTCCGTTTTTTTACAGCTTTACAGGTCTCAACAAAACAGTTATAATATTGTAAAAAATTGGGAATTTTATTGTCTTTGGAAAATTTCAATAAAATTGTTGGGGGTAGAATGTTTATGAATTTTGAATTTAAAAAAGATGGAAAAAGGATCATCGTGATCTGCCTTGCATCTGTTCTTATGGCTATCAACATTAAGTCTTTTGTACGAACAGGAGGCCTGTATCCCGGCGGTGTTACAGGCCTGACCATATTGATTCAGCGAATAGCCGACCAGTGGTTTGGTATTGTCATCCCTTACACTGCTGTTAATCTTCTGTTAAATTCTGTACCGATCTACATCGGTTTCAGATTCATCGGCAAAAAGTTCACACTGTATTCCTGTTTGATGATCCTGCTTAGCGGTATCCTGTCCGATATCCTTCCTGCGTATATCATAACCTATGATATACTGCTGATCAGTATATTCGGCGGTATGATCAATGGACTCGTCATCAGCCTTTGCCTGATGATGAATGCTACCTCCGGCGGCACAGACTTTATCGCCATATTTTTGTCTGAAAAAAAGGGAATTGATTCATGGAATATCATATTCGGACTAAATGTTATCATACTATCGATTGCCGGACTGCTCTTCGGATGGGATAAAGCACTGTACTCCATTATCTTCCAGTTTGCCTCCACTCAGGTCCTTCATCTTCTGTACACCCGCTATCAGAAACAGACGCTGCTCATTGTTACAAACAAGCCCCATGAAGTCTGCGATGCCATCAACAATGTGAGCCGTCACGGTTCCACCATTCTCAGGGGTGAAGGTGCCTACAAACACGAAGAACATCATATAGTTTATTCTGTTGTGTCCAAAGAAGAAAGCAAGCAGGTCATCATTGCTGTCAAAAAAGTGGATGATGAAGCTTTCATCAACAGCATGAAAACTGACGCTCTCACCGGTCGATTCTATCAGAAACCAAATGAATAAGTTATCGATAAAAGGGCATCCGCTGTCTCACGGATGCCCCTCCTATTTTACTTCAACCAGTTCAATCCTGAAATTCAGCTCTTTACCTGCCATCTCATGATTCGCATCAAAGGTAATAGTGGTGTCATTTTTTTCTGTTACTTTAACCAGAAACGGCTGGCCGTACTGATTGGAAAGATAGACTTGCTGGCCGGCTTCCAAATCTTCTGAGCCCGGAAGCTGTGCAATCTCGATCGTAAAGATAGCATTTGGATCCGCCATACCATATGCATCTTCCGGCATCAGATGTATATCAATAACCTGGCCGACTTCCATATCTGCAACTGCCTCATCAAAACCTTTGATCATCATACCGGCACCGCATACAAACTCCAACGGTTCCCCGCGGTCATAGGATGAATCAAACTGTGTGCCATCATTAAATGTGCCTCTATAGTGGGTACGGCAGGTCTTTCCGACATTGCGTCCTTTTATGGCATTCTGTGAACCACATCCACCTCCGCAGCTGCTGCCGCAGGAACCATCCTCTTCATGATGTCCGCAGGAATGTCCTTCTTCATGGTGATGGTCACAGTTTGCCCCTGTCGATGTAAGTTCACCCTTCAAATAAGCTTCAACTGCCGCGTCACAATCTCCCTGTGCTCCTGCGCAGAGCTCTACTCCGGCCTCTTCCAATGCATTCTGTGCACCGCCGCCAATGCCGCCGCAGATTAAGACATTAACCGACTGAGCTGCCAGGAGTCCTGCCAATGCACCATGGCCTGTACCGTTGGAGCCAATCACCTCGCTGGAAACCACTCTGTTATCTTCTACTTCATAAACCTTGAAAAATTCTGTCCTTCCAAAATGCTGGAAAATACTTCCGTTATCATAAGTTACTGCAATTTTCATATGATTACCTCTCTTTTTAACTTATCCTGGAAAAATCCACATGATTCTTTGTCCTGTCGAATCAGTTCTTCAAAATCTCCATCTGTAGATTCTATTATAGTTTCTGTCCATCATTTCATCAAGTACCTTTTTTCATTTTTCAAAGCATTGACTGCCCCCATCGCTTTAATGACTGATTCCTTCCCGTCCATAGCTTTCTGCGCCATAGCAGACCACATGATCACAGGCAATGCGACAGGTAATAAAAAAGTATAAGGCATATACACCTGCCACCACCAAAAATATCAGCACGGCAGTCTCCATGGCTTTCTGTCCGCTCAGGCCTGCGAAATCCCATATTTCATATACTTTTCCAAATATCACTCCAAGAGGCACAGTCATGAGAAACGGAATTGCAAAGGGCATCAGAAAGAACGCACCAATCTGTTTGAGCAATGCTGCCTTCTGCATCTTCGCATCCGCGCCCAGGCGATACAGTACAGCAAACCGTCTGCGTTCGTCCTCCAGAGCAGACAGGGTTTTTACGGACAGGATCGCAAGCGCCATACACACGAAAATCGTGGATACATACAGCGTTCCAATGATCAGCGTTCCTGCATTGGCATTGGTATACAGCCGATAGTATTCCTGTATTCTATAATCACACGCTTCTTCCATGCCTTCGTCAGCTTCCTGAATGTAGGTCAGATCCTTCAGCATTGCCAAAGCATCAGGCCGGCTATTTTTCAGCGTATAAGCGCTGCAAATATCTGATACCGGCATATTCTCCACTGCTTCATCAGGAACAACGAAATACATCCATTCCCGGCCAAATTCCGGATAAAATGTACTGCTTCCCGCCCAGGAATAATCCACCCCGTTCAAACTCACAATTTTATCCGAAAAATCTGTCTCACAGATTCCCTGAACAAAAGTGATCAGCAGATACTCATTTTCCAATGTGACCGGCTCATAGCCACAGCCTGAAAGCAGTGTATTGAACTGGCCCAAAGGCATGAACCGATCTGTCCAGCCCATTTCCTTATATCCGATGATACTGCTGCAAAGAGTCGTTTCTCCCAGTGAATATAGCCGGTAGTCGATCTGAGAACTAATCGGACTGTATTTTTCCACAATATTCCGTCCCTCTTCCATGGAGATGCCCTGTTCTTCAGACAGATCAAACATGGCTATCACATCGTAAGGGCAATCCTTATTGATGGCATATTCCGAGTGAACTTTCTCCCCAAAGGCGACATTTAACATGACAATGGCAAATACCAACAGGGTCGCAAGCGCACCGATCATCAGAGAATTCATGGTCATTTTTCCGGACAGATCACGCAGAACCACCGTATTCGTTCCCTGATTCTTCAGGCGCTTATTTCTCAGCAGCATTCCGGCAATGGTTCTCGAAAGTGTGAAATGGGAGAGAAAGACCATTATCAGATCTGCCACCATCCATAGAAGCAGTTCCGTATCCGGTCGCTGTAGCTGAGATTGTTAACGGCGAACATAAGGGCAATGCTCAGAGCCACCGTGACAAAATAGATCAGATAGCTGCGAATCTGACGCTGTACATTCCGAAAGGCAAGCTTAGCGAACATCTGCCTCACCTCCCAGCACCGCCATGGCATTCAGAATCTCATGATACATGGCCTGACGGTTCCGTTCTCCACGATACAGCTCATTCCAGATCCGTCCATCCTTTAAAAACAGAACGCGGGAGGCATAGGAGCCCACCACAGCATCGTGGGTCACCATCAGAATAGTTGATCCAAGGCTTTGATTCATCACTGTGAAGGTCTGCATCAACCCCTTCGAATTGGCACTGTCCAGCGCACCCGTCGGCTCATCAGCCAGAATCAATGCGGGCTGAGTGATCAATGCCCGGGCACAGGCCGCACGCTGCCTCTGTCCACCGGAAAGCTGTCTGGGGAATCTGAGAAGCTGCTCCGTAATATCCAGAGTCTCTGCAGCAGCTTTGAGTCGGTTCTCCGTTTCTCTGACCGGTCTTTTCTGCAGGTTCAGTGGCAGAACGATGTTCTCGGCAACCGTCAGCGTATCCAGCAGATTGTATTCCTGAAAGATGAAGCCCAGGCGGTCACGGCGAAACGCCGCCAACTCCTGTTCCCGCATCCGGGCGATATCCTTTCCCTCCAGAAGGATACTGCCGGAGCTCGGTCGGTCAATGGTAGCTATCACATTCAGCAATGTGCTTTTGCCGGAACCGGAAGCCCCCATGATAGCCGTAAATTCGCCCTTCTCCATCTGGAAGCTCACACCGTTCAGAGCCTTTGAGACGACATCCCCGCTGCCATAATATTTGCTTACATTTTTAATTTCAAGTAAAGTACTCATATAATTTCACCAGCCTTTCACAGTCATTGTACTGCGAAAGAAACTGTTTTGTTCTAACACTGACCTCATCCAATCTAACAGTTTTGTTAGATTCAGGTGAGAAAGCGAAACACAAAACGGGTAAAATGATGCTCTTCGGAATCAATTTCCAGACTGATGTTTAACATTTTACAAAGTTCACTGACAATATATAGTCCCATACCGGTGCTCTGTCCATGACTTCGTCCCGCAGCACCAGTGAATCCCCGCTCTGTCACCCGTCCCAGCTCATGGGCCGGTATCCCCGTCCCGTTATCCGCAAAGGTCAGGCTGCCCTCAGCCAGCACAATGTCAATCTGACAGCCGGCGCAATATTTAGCACAATTAATGAGAAGCTGCTTAAGAATAAACACCAGCAACTTGGGATCGGTGTAGACAAAAGCCTCCCCATCTATGGAAACACCGATATCCGCCGTAATCAAAAGCTCCATCTCTTCCCGGATGGCCTGGTCACAGACTGCATGCAGTCCGGTACAGCTGATCTGAACATCTTTCTCCGCTGTCCGCAGCTTCGCGTAAGTCAGAATCGACTCCGTCAGATTGTCTGCCCGGCGCAGCTCCCGCCGCAGCTTGGCAGGCTCGCCGCCGTTGGCAAGGATCAGCGAACAGGCAGTCAGAGGCGTTTTGATTTCATGAACCCAGCTTTCCACATAATCGCAATAATCCTGTTTCTCCGCTCTGGCCTGTTCCACCGCACCGATAGCCGATCTTGAAATCTCCTTCATCAGCAGGTAATACTCCAATTCCAGAACATCCCGTGGGCGTTCCAGCGTCTCGCCTATGAGATATTTCTCCGGCAGCGTATCCAGCCGGCTTCGCAGTATGCGCAGCCGCCGGTCAGCACGCTTCCATCCGATGACAACACAGATCAATATAACAATCATTCCACTGAACAGAAGGAACAAAAGCAGTGAAAAAGGAATGCCACAGAAATAGGCCACCAGAATCAGATACATGCCTCCCATGCCAGCCATACACAGTGAGATAGCCTTTGCACCAATATAATCCCAAAAGCTCATAGGCGATACCCCACGCCGCGCACCGTGCGGACAAAATCCGCCGCGCCGATCTGACTGAGCTTTTCCCGGAGTCTGCCAATGTTGACATACAGGGTGTTGCCATCAATGTACATTCCGTTTGTCCACAGATCTTCAATGAGCTCGTCCCGGGTACACAGTTCCTTCTGCATGAGACACCACAGGATTCGGGTCTCATTCTTTGTCAATTCCACAGTATTGCCGTTAAATGCGGCTTTCATACCCGGAAGATCAAGGGTCAGGCCCCTGACGGCAAGCATATCATTAGCTGTGCCTTTCAGCATTCTGCCTATTCTCGCCAGCAAAACGGCAGAATTGTAAGGCTTACGGATAAAATCGTCCCCACCCACGCTGAAAGCCAGCAGTTCATCTTCCGGTGTATCTCTGGCTGTCAGAAAAATCACCGGTGTATCGGAAGTCTGCCGCAGCTTTCTGCATCGGGTAAAGCCATTCTCTCCCGGCAGATTCACATCCATCAGAATCAAGTCGCAGGGCTGTCTGTCCACCGGCTGATAACCGTTGGTCAGAAGCAGTGTTTTCAACTCTGCACAAATAACATCATCGTCCTCAATAATCAGTATTCTCTTCATTGGAACATCTCCCTGGGACAGGGGACGGTTCTCTGTCCCGACCCACTTTTGTACGGGACAGAGAACCGTCCCCTGTCCCGACCCACAACTCTTTTGAAAGATAGTTAAAATGCTCTGTCCTGACATCCCCCATCAATGGGCATGGTTTATTTTCTTCTGTATGATGATAAATAAATCCGCATTTTTCCTGGCAGCGTTTTGATTTTTCATTGCCATCATAATAACCGCACCACATTGCTTGACAGCCTAACTCTTCAAAAGCATATTGCTGCAGCCGTCTTACTGCTTCCGGAATATATCCCTTTCCCCAGAAAGGAACGCCGATCCAAAAGCCGATTTCTATTTCGCCTTCTGCCATAGCTGTGTGGGACTGTGTAGGTGAAAAAAGCCCGATACTGCCAATGGCCTTATTGTCTTCCTTCAGACAGACAGCATATGTTTCCGGTTCTGATAAGACTGTTCTTATGATTTCAAGACTGTTTTCAACACTGGTATGAACCGGCCACCCGGCAGCAGGACCAACTTCAGGGTCTTTTGCATATTGATACAAACTTTGGGCATCTTCTTCCTGCCATGGACGCAGTATCAGTCTTTCTGTTGTCAATTCCAGATATCCTTCCAGTATTTTTAAGCCTTCTTTTGCATTTTGTCCTAAAATTTTCTGTGTCTTTTTGAAATCATAGGTTTCATGAAGCTTATCCTGAACATAGAAGAACTTCTCTTTCCCATATCTTCTGATAAACATAGCCTGCGCCTTGCATGCTCCTGCGCCGTCGTTGTCAGGCTGGCAGAAGCCCCTGGTGCATTCATCCAGTTCCCCGCATTCATAACATCCATCAATACCTTTTTCCCGGCAGCATTCTACATTCGGACATTGCCCCTTCTCATGAAGCGTCCCATAGGAACAGCAGTTGAACACAGAACGGCATCCCCCACACCACTCTCCAAGAAAGCAGTGATTACATGAAAATCCGCAATAGGCCGTCATATCAACGCCTTTTCTTGCTGCTTCTACAATCCCCGCCTTCCATCCTGCTCCATTTTCGTATCGTCTGTCCCTGGCCGTTCCATTGACGTTAAGGGCCTTACGGTATACGCGTGAATCCTCACCTTCAATGTCCTTAGCCATTGTGTAGAATTCATATCCGTATTTTTCATATAATCCGGTATGTCCTGTTGAAATATAGATGTATTCTCTGCCCATAACTGTGGCCAGACTCTCCGCATAATCCAGCAAGATTCCCGCATAGCGATGACCCCTATGCCGTGGGAATGTATATACAAAGCCAATCCACGGAGAAAGATCCGTCGGCTGGATATCATCCAGTGGAGCAAAGGTACAGAAAGCAATCAGCTCATCCCCATCCACAAGCATTGGCACCAGCGCAGTTTCACCGACAGCTTCTTTAAGGCGATTGTCCCTGAGGAGCTGATATAAAAACTGACCTGCACCCCAATCACTTTTTTTAATTTCATCCAGCCAATGTTCTTTATTCTCTGCTGTAAAATATTCTATAATTCTCATGCTTCCCCTCCGTCTGCTTTCAGCCGTTCCTTTTTACCCCAATTTAATATCCAAACGGCCTCCCGATTTCTTAAACACTATTGAGTAAACTTTTTAACTCAATCTTTTCCATTGCTTTCCAGAGTCCTTTCTTAAAACAAGAGCTGTCATGACCGCCATCATCAATTGGCAGGAAGTCATATGTAATACCCAACTCCTCCAGATTTTTAACGAAAGCCAGGTTCCTTGGATATAGCCAATCTTTTGTTCCGCAGGTCACTGCAAAGACCGGATTCATATTCTTCTCCGAAAACAACGCCAGAGCTGCTATAGCATTTTTGTCCGTTGATTCGCAGACCTGATCTAATGGAAGAAAATAATACAAATAGGATCCCTTCGTAGATTCTCTTGTAGGTATTCTATCACCCCATACTTCCGGATTACCTATTACAACGTCGTTTGCAATATATGCGCCTGATATTGAAACAATCTTCCTGAAAACACCTGTATGAGCCCCAATAAGAGCAGCCCCGTATCCTCCCATCGAGATTCCACCCAATATTTTTTCACTATCACTTAAAAGTGAATACTTCCTGCAAATCCACTCCGGTAATTCCCGGGCAACAAATTGATCACAATTGTATAACTCTGTAGATATGTAATAACAGCTCTTCATATAGGGTATAACCACCACCAAATGATGCTTCTCACACAATTCTTCCAAAGCAAGCTCCTCCGGCAGATTCTCTATTAATGAAAATTCACCCTCCGGATAAATATTGCCGTGAAGTAATACAAATATCTTTTGAGGCAAACACTCCTCCGGCAATACTGTCTTGACTGTTACATGGGTACGCAATGCCGTTGAGTCTATGGTCGTAGTTTCAATCATATCTTTCTCCTCTTTCAGCTTGCCGGCATAATACCTCATAAGCAAGGTCAAAGGCATTTTTAAACCATGCGGTAAAAGCTTCCGGTGTATGACTCATCCATGCCTTTAACTCCTCTATGGTCACCCACCTAATTTCCTCAACTTCATCCGGATTGCAGATAAAATCTGATTTTGAAAAATGCTCAATGACCGGACTATAAAGGAAAACATGATCTATTTCATGCTCACTCAAATTTCCAAATGGAGCATAATACTTAAATGAGCCACAACTATATATAACATCCCTGCCATGTACAAGAAGCGCGCAATCATCAGGATCAACAATGTGCGCACTTATATTTAAGCCTAATTCTTCTTTTAGTCTGCTATTGAGGCAGTCATCCATCGTCTCACCTTTTCTTGGATGAGAACAACAGGCATTTGTCCACAAACCGCCAGAGTGATATTTGCCGGATGCTCTTCGCTGCAAAAGCATCTTTTGATCAGACCAGTCAAAAATAAAGATAGAAAATGCCCTGTGAAGTAAATCTTTCTGATGTACCTCCAGCTTTTCCCCATATCCTATTTCATTATCCTGTTCATCTACTAAAATAATATAATCTTTCATTGCGTTTCAAAATCCTTTCTATTTCTGCAGGCCTATAGACCGGATCAATTAACCGAGTCTTTCACGAAGCCAGCTTCTGAAAAAATCCAGCTCTGAATCCGTATGAAACCAGTGCTCACCGCCTTTTTGTTCTGTAAGCTCGCATCCAAAACGCTCTGCAAAATCCCGTACATAATCATATTCACACAAGGTATCATTTTCTCCGCGAAGCATATATGTTTTATGATCCCATTTGCTTATAGGATGCTTTTTAACATACTCATAATACGGATAATACAAAAGCTCTATATCGTTTTCCACTTTAATCCTTTCTTTAAATTCTTCTTCCGTAATATGGCAATACGCCATCAGATTGTGAATAATCCTTTCCATATCTGTCACAGGAGAAAGAAGCCATGCATGTTCTATTTTTGTGTCTGCGAATGAAAGCAATTCAAAATAGGCGCCCATACTGCATCCGAAAACTGAAACCGTCCTGGCATGATTCGCTGCATACGAGTACATCATATTAAGCTCACGTACACACTCATCGGGCATGATCAGATCCGTCTCATATACTCTTTCACCATGCTGCGGAAGGTCAAAGCTAAGGACCTGATAGCCTCTTAAGGCTGCTTCTTCTGCCAGTATCCATATACAGTCGTCAATTTTGGAAGAATGGCTTCCGTGAGCAGCAATTATCATTTTATCGCCCGGATCTCCCCAAAGGATTGCTGGAATACCGTCAATTTTTATTTTATTTAAGTTCATGTCCCCACCTCCAAAACCTGATTCTTTGCTCAGTTTATCATGTTAATTATAAGCCATTCAGCAGTTGAGGGATAGAATCATAATATATAACAATGTGTCAATTATATAGAAATCTCCAGATTTCATAAATCAAATATCATAATCTTTTCCCGCGGATCATTCCCCGGAAATAAATCTCTGCAGTCAATCTCATCAGAAAACGCCAGCTCATCCACCGTCATCAGATATGAAATATACTCGTCAGACGGATAGTAAAAAAACATCTGAATAGGCCTGTTCTTCTCGAAATAGGAATCCAGAATTCTGGAAATCACCTTCTGCAGGATTTCGACAGAAAAGGGATTAAAGAAATAAATCCTGTCTGCGTTTTCCGGAACTATAAAATTTTCTGCATTGGCAAGTTCAACAGACACCCTGGCAGAGGATATTGCCGTTTCTTTATTCTGTATCGCCTTTTCATAAATCCGTTCATCATATTCTATGCCTATGGACTGGCATCTGGTCTGATATGACAGAAAAAAATCTACTCTGCCTTTCCCGCATCCATAATCCAGCAGCGTATTCCCTTTTCGAATTAAACCACTGCTAGCCAGACGTTCCAAAACAGAATAAGGTGTTGGTTCATAAGGATATCGATACTGATCTGCGTTGGAATCATCTCTGCCCATTGTCCAGATCTGCAAAAGCTTATCCCATCTTGTTTCGTTTTTACTCTCTTTCATTGTATTTCATTCTTACCCCTTATTTTTATCTTTCTTCTTCTAATAAATCCTAATCCTTCAACGGGCATACCTGGCTTCCAATTATTCAACAACACATATCATCTGTAAATCGTAAGGTTCATCATCAGCGATTTCCTGAATTGGATGATTTGTAAGTTCTGCACCCATTGCCTTATAAAAAGCAATCGTCTCCTCAGATGAGCACGCAGA
The DNA here is from genome assembly GCA_016297495.1 of Coprococcus sp. GTDB lineage: Bacteria > Bacillota > Clostridia > Lachnospirales > Lachnospiraceae > Coprococcus_A. Next base: position 5,322 of record JAEDGN010000032.1, on the reverse strand, counting down.
TATATATAATCCCTTTGCACCTGCTTTTTTTGCTTCTTCTTTTCCGAGATCAAAAAGCTTGCTTCCTATTCCCATCCCCCGACACGCCGCAGAAACATGCATCATATCTAAAATCATATTATCATTGTTAAGACGCTTTTTTAGTCCAATAAAACCAATAACAGCATCATCATCCAAAGCAATATACGATATGTATTCATCACTGCTGATAGCCTTTGCAACCTGCCGTTTTCTTTCAAGATTCCAGTCCTCAACATACGGCATATCCACAAGAACATATTTACTTCCTTCTCTGCGATATACCCTCTTAACAGCCTGTTTTCTTACATATGAATCTAAAGAATACTCATTAAAATTATTTTCAGATAGCAATTCAATTTTAACCATTTTATTCCCTCCTGCACAACCATTATGATTTCCTGCCTGCATTATTTACCTTCATACTGCCTGACTAACCGGTCGATCTCCTGTTTCATCTGCTCCACCACTTCATCTGGGGATACAATCCTCACACCTTCTCCCAGTGAAAATATCCATCACACCTGCAAACTATCATCAGTATACCACAGATGGGAAGGATATCGTACACCAACCACTGATTTTTACCGTATATCCAATTCTTTTAATCTTCCAGTCAATCTCTGTGTTGTATCCTTTCATTACCCTTCGCTCCTTTACATTATCATTTACATCTGTTATACATAATTAAAAGGATTAGCTGTCCGATACAAATACCACCTTCTTATCTGTCCTGCCTGCCACTTCCTTTACTTTCTCCAAAATAAGCATCATAAAAAGGCCATCTATCCTGATTTAAAATTCAGAAAAAATTATGAAATAAAAAGAGCAGCAATTTACGAAATTCCATAAATTACTGCCCTTGATTGATATGCAGATTAATATTAATAGTTCTGAAGCTGTCCGAGGATTCCTTCTACCCTGCGGATTGCTTCTGCGACCTGACCGGAAGCCTGATTGATCCGCTCCTGAACCATCCAGTCCACAACGAAACCATCAAAAAACCAGTCGGCAAAAGATAAGAAATCACCTGTTTCAATATCCGGATGACATGTCATATTGACATCATTCAGTTCCCTGCTGAAATTCTTCAGGTCATATCGCGCCTGTTCCATATTCTGTCTCGCCCGGTCCATTTTGGAATGTTTCACCATAGTAGAGATAAATCCCCCGCCAAACATATCCCAGATTCCCCAGTTCCTTGCACTGTTTAAATTATTCTGTGCATCTTTGAGGCTTCTCAATGCCCTGTTACCGGCATCGATTGCTTCCTGTTTTTTTTCGAGATCATATGCCATACTATTCCCCTCTACCTTTCCCTTCCATTTTATAAAAACAAATGGATTACGATCTGCCCTATGGAGAAATTATACCAATTTCATAAGATAAAATACACCATCCATATGAAGAAATAAGATCCCGTATTTCACAACTTTTGAGAACTCTCTATCACAGTCTGCGCATATACCATTTTTTCTGAATGATTGCATCCCTGTCATTTCTTAAATCAAAATTCCCTCCAGATGATCCAGCTCGTGCTGACCAATCTGTGCTGACCAATTTTAGTCGAAATAAAAAATATCTTCAAATTTTTTGTCCAAGGCTATACATATAATCAGCGCAAGCTTCGCTGTGGGACTAAACTGACCGGTTTCAATAGAACTGATTGTGTTCCTCGATACACCTACTATTTCAGCAAGCTTCGCCTGGGATAATCCCTGTTCTGTTCGGATTTCTTTCAATCGGTTTCTGAGTATTAATTCGTTTTCCATAAGCATTCTCATAAAATCTGTGATACAGAAATCAATTCATAAATGTGGGCGGCAGAAAACATAAAAACTCCGATTGTATAGCAAACAGCGACAAATAACTCGTGCTTTCTATGTAGCTTTTTATATTTCACCCAGAACCCAGCCATCGGCATAGAAAATACAACTGCATACAAGCCGTAGTTCGTTCCGCCACCTGTGAAAATCTGAATTACAAAAAATATCGTAGCAAGTACACCAGCTACAATGCATGCATACCGATTTCCCTGAGAAATAACTTGTCAATACTTTTGCCAAGTTTTATTTGCAAATTCTGCTTTTTCCTGCAGCATGCTATGGTTCTGGCAAACAATGGATTTGACTTCCACATAGGCGTATGCAATCTTTCACAAACCAGATCAACTAATGTCGACAGCGCCATACCATGATCTATATCACAAACGATTCCTTCCAGCTCATTTACAATTTCTTTTGCATCGGCTAGTTTTTTTCTCATCATTTCCAAAGAATATGTCTGATCCCACGCCGGGTAAAATATTTCAATGCCGGACAGCTTTTCCAGAACCGACAGGGAATATCTGGCTGCTTCCAGATTAATAAAAATGGGAATATCTCCCCTGACCGGCACAGTATCTCCAATAAAGGCCGCATCTCCTATACGATAAGACACTTCATCGACAGAATGGCCCGGAGTTCCTATGACTTCCAAGTATATACCATCTGACAGAAAGATTTTATCCCCATCCTTCACAACCTGATCGACAATCGTGGATTTTCCTGCAAGGTTATAAAAATTGGGTATTGGACGTTCTTTGAACTGCAAATCAATATTTTCAATCCAGGCACGCTCCCCTTCACTGGCATATATCCTGGATCCATATTTTTCCCGAAAATAGCCGGCAGTACCGATATGATCCGGATGAGCGTGCGTTAAAAAAACGGCTTTTATCTCACCAGGATCATGACCGTTTTCTAATATGGCTTTTTCAATCATTGTCTCACTCCCCGCAACACCGGAATCAATCAGTATACATCCTGACCCGGTTTCAACAAGGTATACATACACGAATCGTTTAATTTCCTTTGTAACATAAAAGTCAATTTTAATTTGTTTTACTCTCATCTTCTCCTCCTCCATTTTGCAAGTGTTCACTTGCATCAAAGTTATTTTTAAACGTGCCTACTTTCCATTCAGCACGTTTTATTCAAGATATATGCTATTCTCCGCAGATGCCTGACACAAAGACCTTAATACTATTCCGAATATATTCCGCTTTTGAAACACCGATCAATTTGTCGCCAAAGGAAGCATCCAAAAATACAAAACCAAAATTCATGGCAATAAACTGCAGCGAAATACTCTCAACATTACAATCACGCATTTTTCCATTTGCAATCATTTGCGTAAAGTAATTGACCAATACTTTCTTAAAAACCACAGGAACCTTCATAATTCCCGGGAGCGCTGCGCCCTGCAGTTCTGCTGATCTGAGGCCAATAGACACCTTTACCATCTGCGGCGTCACCTTGCTCATATAAACATTGGAAAAGGAGATTAGATCCTCTTCCAGTTCTCCATGATATATAAAATCACTCTCTGATAATCCGGGATTCCACTTTGGCAGTTCCATAGCAGCTAACACGATTTCCTTCTTTCCATCAAAACGCCTGAAGATGGTGCTTTCATTGACCCCCGCCATTTTTGCAATATCCCTGGTGGTTGCCCCGGAATAGCCCTTATCAATAATCAGCGTCATCGCAGCATCCATTATTTTTAATTGAGTTTCATCGTACATAAACTTCCACCTCTTATGCAAGTGTGTACTTGCATTCTATCATATTTGAAAAGACCAGTCAAATAGATTGGTAAATCAAGCTTTCTCTCTACAACCCATTTCTGTAAAGTTCATTGATTACAGCCTGTGCATGTTCCATTTCTTTTTTCTGAATGATTTTCATATCCGGGAGGCCCTGGTACGGGTTGAAGATAAAAAATATGCTCTCCAGATGGAACAGAAACAAATATCACCCATACTTATCTATGGGATTGCATTTTCAGGAAAACGTTTAAAAATACTGAATCATTAACCCGCATATTTACAAAGCGGAGAATTTTCTGAACCCAGCCAGATTATTCTCCGCTCCTTCTCTGTCATCCCGCATGTACCCCTTTCACTAGTTATTCAGGAAATCTTTCAATTTTTTGCTCCTTCTCAGGCCTCGGCAGCCGCCCCTTCTGAGTGCTTTTGCTTCAATCTGACGGATACGTTCCCTTGTGACTCCAAACCTCTTCGCCACTTCTTCCAGGGTCATAGGCTTTCCCGAAAAAATACCAAATCTAAGGGCCAGAACCATCTGCTCACGCGGTATCATTTCAGATAAAAGCTGCAGCAGGGTTTCTATCTGACGTCTTTTATCCTCATCGAACGCAAATACAGTATCCGGATCATCCCCATATGCCTGAACAAACATTGCTTTTATTTCCGGATCCACCATCTCCAGATATTGCCTGATTTTGATTAAAGAAAATTCTTCATCCTCATCATCAACTGCCATCATTTCAAATTCATCGATACTATACATTTGTTTCGCCCTCCGCCGTTTTCTTTTATCATAGCAACAGCGTCAAGGACAAATCATTTACCGATATGATTGTTCATATGCAGCCGATGCCGCTCTCCAAATCATTTCAAATGAGAACGGATTTGCTTCATCAATCTCTATGTAATTCCTGCAGATCTCTGTAATCTGATTCCGGCAAATATCCAGTTTTTCATCAGATACTGACTCATTCTTCCAACCCATTGCATGGCACCAGACAAGAACGCAGAATTCAATCCGACATTTCCTTTTGCGGCTTATGGTTCCTTTCAGCCACCGTCGTACATTCTTCGGATAACAGCTGTGAACAAGCTTAATCTCACCAGGATAGATGGGAGAAGACTTCAGCACAAACTCTTCTTTTCTAATGCCAGGCAAATCATCATTATTGCATATAGTATCAAAAAAGAACCGGGCATATTCATTTCTTAACACGGCATATTCCTGAGATCCCGAATAAAGAGACTGATCAGGACCTTCACAAAATATCCGAACTGCATTATCCTTAGAATCAAATGTGTGAATAATGCATTTGTATATCTCATTTATGAATTCAGTATATGGCTTTATACTGACCACTCCCTTCACTGACTGTCTGCGGAACCATTGGTGTCAGGTGAATATTCTTGTGCGGCAGAGCCCATAAAGAATCATAGTCTCCTTCAAGATATTTGGACACTGTATTTCTGCTGCAATGAAGCATTTTAGATATCGCGCGTTTGCTGTATCCGGCTTCTGAATATTCATGGATTGCATGATACAGCTGTACACTTTTTTCGTTATAATCCAGAGGTTTATCCACATTACAATGCATTTTTTTTACAAGGCTCCCCCACAGCTGCAGCTGTTTCACTTGTTCCATAGTCTATAGGAATCCGAACATCTACGGGAATCACAGAATTTACTGTGTTCTTAATGGCTTCCAGAAGATTTT
>JAEDGN010000099.1 GCA_016297495.1 Coprococcus sp. | reverse complement strand
GGAGAGCATCTGCCTTACAAGCAGAGGGTCATAGGTTCGAGCCCTATAGGTTCCAGTGTTGCCGGCGTGGCGGAACTGGCAGACGCACAGGACTTAAAATCCTGCGGACCTAATCGTCCGTACCGGTTCGATTCCGGTCGCCGGCATAATAGCATAATATGTGTGTGTAGCTCAGCTGGATAGAGCACTTGGCTACGGACCAAGGTGTCGGGGGTTCGAATCCTCTCACGCACGTTCATTAAAAAGACAGACAGGATACATATCCTGTCTGTCTTTTTAAGTTCGAGTCCAGTCGGACTCGAACGGGTTCGATCCTCAAAAAATAATGAAGGGAGATTTTTGAATGAATAGATTATATGCTGCATGGTGTCATTTCAAAACAATTACACAGCATAAGATACTGGTTATGAAAGGATGTTTTCGGCTTGGGTTGTATTGGCAGGGACTTACTCACGATTTATCCAAATATTCTCCAACGGAATTTAAAACAGGTATACAATATTTTCAGGGGAATAAAAGTCCGAATGCAGCAGAAAGAGATGAAAAAGGTTATTCGGAAGCATGGCTGCATCATAAGGGGCGAAATAAGCATCATTATGAATATTGGACAGATGTGACAAAAGATAAAAGTCTTGGAATTGTGGGTGTAAAAATGCCGCTGAGGTATGTTGCCGAGATGTTTGTGGATCGTGTGTCTGCATGTAAAATTTACCAGAAGGATGGGTATACAGACCGCAGTTCATGGGAATACTATAAAAGAACAAAAGATTATATTACCATACATCCGGAAACACGTCGGATGCTGGAACATCTTATCAAGATGCTGGCAGTGAAAGGTGAAGAAGAAACCTATCGATATCTTAGATATTTACTGAAAGTTAAAAAGACTTATTAATATGTATAAAACACAAAAAAAGTGTCATACTATCTACTGCACCATATAAAGGAGGTTGACAGTATGGCAAAGACGCAGAATTACAGCAATAAAACATCCAATTGCAGTGACAGTAAGAATAGTGATAATGCAAATAATGAATCTTCAAAAAACAGCTATAATGGCAGCAGTGAATCTTCAAAGAACAGTTATAATGCCAATAGCGAGTCTTCACAGAACTATTCTTCAAAAAACTCGACAAAAAGATAATAAGCTGTATAACACAAGAGGCCGCAATACTTGCGGCCTTTACATATATTAGGATAAAGAAATATAAAATTCTACTATTTCAGGGGGCGATGGTTATCTGACAGCATATGTATAGAATAAAAGCTTTTCGGTGATGGGATGAGTTTTCAATTAATAGCAGGTAAAAATGTTGATTCGTATATTGATAAAAGTCCATATGTTATTCTGGATCTGAGAAATTATAAAGCGTATGCTGCAGGTCATATTCGGGGAGCCCAGAATCTTCCTTATGAATATTATGATCAATATATAGAAAAACTGCCTCGGGGGAAAAAATATATTTTATATTGTAACTACGGTTCAGTTAGCATGTTGGCTGGAAAAAGAATGGATGAGGCAGGATATGATGTTCTGAGTATAAGTGGTGGAATTTCATCATATCGTGGCAGCTTATTTGTATAAAAAGTCAAAATTACGAAATTCAGGCAGGCGCGTCTTGCCTGTCTTTTGTAAAAAGTATATACTAAAGGATGAAGCGAACCAGATAGAGGAGAAAAAACATGGAAAAAAATACATTTGAATATGTTGTGCCGTGTCATTTTGGCATGGAAGCCGTATTAAAAAGGGAAATTATAGCGCTTGGTTATGATATTTCCGGTGTGGCAGACGGCAGAGTAACCTTTCGGGGAGATGCAGCTGCCATGGCGCGGGCAAATATTTTTTTGAGAACGGCAGAAAGGGTTTTGCTTTGTGTCGGCAGATTTAAAGCCAGGACGTTTGATGAACTTTTTGAGGCAACCAAGGCAATTCCATGGGGAGATTATATCCCTGTAAATGGGAAGTTCTGGGTAAAAAAAGCTTCAACAGCAAAAAGTCAGTTATTCAGCAGTTCAGATATTCAGTCAATTGTAAAAAAAGCTATTGTTGAACGTCTGAAATTGACATATAGGGTGGATTGGTTTAAAGAGGATGGCGATGAGTTTCCTCTTAGGGTTTTTATACTGAAGGATGAAGTGACAATTGCTTTGGATACAACCGGGGAATCTCTGCATAAAAGGGGATATAGGAAGCTTACTGGCAAGGCACCTGTGTCAGAGACACTGGCAGCTGCTCTGATTATGCTGACACCATGGAACAGGGACAGGATTCTGGTTGATCCTTTTTGCGGCAGCGGGACTTTTCCTATTGAAGCTGCGATGCTTGGGGCTAATATTGCACCTGGCATGAATCGTTCATTTACGGCTGAGGCATGGAAACATCTGCTGCCTAAAAAGGGGTGGTATGATGCCGTAACGGAGGCCAATGATCTGATTGAAGATGATATCGATCTGCGTATACAGGGATATGATATAGACGGAGAGGTTGTTCGGGTTGCCATGGCCAATGCCAGAGCGGCAGGTGTAGATCATCTTATTCATTTTCAGCAGAGGCCGGTAAGCGAATTACGTCATCCGAAAAAATATGGTTTTATCATTACGAATCCTCCTTATGGGGAAAGACTTGAGGATAAAGCCGCATTACCTGCGTTATATACAGAAATCGGTCAGGCTTTTCGTATGCTGGACAGCTGGTCGTATTATGTGCTTACATCCTATGAGGATGCAGAACGCTATATTGGCAGAAAAGCGGATAAAAATCGCAAAATATATAATGGTATGATAAAAACATATTTTTATCAGTTTATGGGCCCGAAACCGCCAAGAAACCAGGAAAATAGGAGGTTCAATTGAAACACATAAAGCGTTTCATTCTTTTTGCGCTGGTGCTGGGAATCGGAGGAATAGTATGGTATAAATCCCCTGTTACCTATTTTAGAGGACAGGATTCACAGGCTCTGACACAGCATTATAATGCAATCAAGGCGGAAGATATAAATAGTAAAGAGATTTTATTATATCTTGACGGGCAGTTGGTAGAGCCCGACAGAGATAGAAAAATATGGATGTCCGATGAATTATCTCTGATGATTCCGGATATTATGGTCAACGACCTGTTTCAGTGTGGAACAGCATGGCCGGACAACGGCCTGATCCGGTTAACAAAGGGGCAGAAGCGGATAGATACAGACGTGATGGAGACGGACGATAACGGACAACTCTATCTTTCTGCAAATTTTCTGGCAGATTTTTTTGAATATAGTTATAACTGGGATGAAGAGAATAATACGGCGTATATAACTTCAATAAATTCGGAGAAAATGAGCTGGCCGGATAAATATGATTTGCGTGATTATAATAAGGTTTCGGTTGTCCGTGACCAGGGGAGCTGGGGAACCTGTTGGGCTTTTGCGTCATTGTCTGCTCTGGAATCTTCATTGCTGCCTGATGAAAAATGGCAGTTTTCCGTGGATCATCTTGTCATGGAAAATGGCTTTCGGTCTAATGTGACTGAAGGTGGTGACTATAATATGGCATTGGCTTATCTGACCGGCTGGAAGGGACCGGTGATGGAAGAAGAGGATCCATATGGAGACGGGCAGTCTGTCCAGGGATTGAAAGCTGCTGTTCATCTGCAGGAAGCCGTTATTATTAATGAGCGGGATTATGATCAGATTAAATCATTGATCTTCCGTTATGGTGCTGTACAGTCAGCTATTTATTCCCAGCCGGATATAAGGGAGCTAAGTGAGTATTACAGTGAAGAGAATGCTGCTTATTATTATCCCGAAAGCATGGAGTGCAACCATGATATTGCTATTATCGGATGGGATGACAACTATCCAAAAGAGAATTTTACGACCCAGCCGGAAGGGGATGGCGCTTTTATATGTAAGAACAGCTGGGGAGCAGATTTTGGGCAGGACGGATATTTTTATATCTCCTATTATGATAAAAATATAGGTATATATGGAGTTGCGTATACGGGTGTGGAACCGGCAGATAATTATGATCAGTTGTTTCAGTCAGATCTGTTGGGATGGACGGGATCTATTGGATACAATGAGCCAAATGCATGGTTTTCAAGCGTTTATAAGGCGGACAGAGACAGCAGTATGAGAGCTGTCGGCTTTTATGCAACAGATTCAGATACGTATTATGATATTTATATAGTTAATAATTTTGATTCTATAGAAGACATGGATCGAAGGCAGATCGTCCAGAGCGGTTATATTCAGGATAAGGGATTTTATACGATTAACCTGGAGCAGCCGCAGGAACTGAAGGCCGATGAATGTTTTTCAGTTATTGTTGATATTTATACAAAAGATTCGATGCATCCGATTGCAATAGAATATGCTTCTAATGACCTGACAGCCGACGCAGATATTTCTGATGGAGAGAGTTACATGAGCTATAATGGAAAGATGTGGAGTCATATGGAAGAGGCATCTGAATGTAATGCTTGCTTAAAAGTATATGTGGATTTTGTGGAATAGAGGAGAAGAATGATGCAGAAAATTATTTTTGCCACGTCAAATCAGGATAAGATGAGAGAAATCAGGGCAATTTTATCAGATTTCCCTGTAGAAATTGTATCTATGAAAGAAGCCGGTATTCATGTGGATATTATTGAGAATGGCGCGACGTTTGAAGAAAATGCTGTTATTAAAGCCGAGACTATTGAAAAGGCAACCGGAGCTATTGTACTGGCTGATGATTCCGGGCTGGAAATTGATTATCTGAATAAAGAACCGGGTATTTATTCAGCAAGATATATGGGAGAAGACACATCGTATCATGTCAAAAATATGAATCTTATTCAAAGACTGGAAGGTGTGCCGGATGAGAAAAGAACAGCAAGATTTGTCTGTGCTGTTGCGGCTGCATTCCCGGATAGTGAGACAGTGACAGTGCGGGGGACTATAGAGGGAAGAATCGGATATCAGGAGGAAGGAAACAATGGCTTCGGATACGATCCAATCTTCTATCTTCCGGAATATGGTTGTACAACGGCTTCTCTTTCATCTGAACAGAAGAATGCCATCAGTCACAGGGGGAAGGCACTGCAGATGATAAAAACGGTCATAGGCCGTTATCTGACGGAACATGGTGATAATAAATAAACAGAGGCGTAGAAATGAGAGTACTTCTTGTCGGTGATTCACACGGAAGAAATCAGAATATGGAAAAGGTTATACGTAAAGTCAGCCCGATTGACTTGCTGATTCATCTGGGTGATCTTGAGGGAAGTGAAGGATATCTGGAAACCATTTCACCCTGCCCGGTAGAAATGGTGGCAGGGAACAATGATTTCTTTTCGAGGCTGCCGCGTGAGAAGATCATTCAGCTTGGGCGGCACAAAGTTTTTATGACACATGGGCATAATCATTATGTGAATTATGGGAACGAGAGATTGAGAGAGGCTGCCCGGCAGAATGGATGTGATTTTGTCTTTTTTGGGCATATTCATCGTCCTGTTTATGATATGGATGAGGATGTGACCGTGGTTAATCCGGGCAGTATTTCCCTACCGCGTCAGGATAACCGCCGGCCTTCATATGCAATGGTGGATGTAGACAGAAAAGGTGAAATTCATATTACGATCTGTTACATATAAAAAATAAAAAAAGTTAAAAAAAAGCTTGACAATTTTGTGTTTGTCATTTAGAATATATCTTGCGTCACGGATATGTGATACTGAAACGGGGTGTGGCTCAGCTTGGCTAGAGCGCTTGATTTGGGATCAAGAGGTCGCAGG
>JAEDGN010000098.1 GCA_016297495.1 Coprococcus sp. | reverse complement strand
CTTGCAATGCCTGAATTTATATGATAGACTAGGGAATTGTGATATGTTATATATTAATTCCTTGCTCTCTGCAGAGCAGAGGGCCGCGAAGTCCAGAAGGAGGTGCACTAGCATGAACAAATACGAATTAGCAGTAGTTGTTACTACTAAGATCGAAGATGAAGAAAGAACAGCAACCATCGAGAAGATCAAAGATCTGATTGCCCGTTTTGGCGGTGTTGTGACCAATGTTGATGATTGGGGCAAGAAGAGACTGGCTTATGAGATTCAGAAGATGAAAGAAGGCTTCTACTACTTCATTACTTTCGAATCCGATTCAAACTGTCCAAATGAGATTGAACAGCGTGTCCGTATTATGGAGAATGTAATCAGATACTTATGCATTAGACAGGACGCTTAATTAGAAAAGGGGTAAGTCTAAATGAATAAAGTTATTTTGATGGGAAGATTAACCAGGGATCCGGAAGTCAGATATTCACAGGGTGAGCGTTCAACGGCAGTTGCCCGTTATTCTCTGGCAGTGAACCGTACGTTTAAGCGGGAAGGAGAACCCGATGCGGATTTTATTAACTGCGTAGCTTTTGGCCGTCAGGCTGAGTTTGCAGAGAAGTATTTTCGTAAGGGAATCCGTATTGTTATTACCGGCAGAATCCAGACCGGCAGTTACACGAACAGAGATGGTGTAAAGGTCTATACAACAGATATTATTGTTGAGGAGCAGGAATTTGCCGAGAGTAAGGCGGCCAGCGACCGTAATAGCAGCGAGTTCGCCGGCGGCAGCAATTATGGCGGCGGTTACCAGCAGTCAGGCAGACCGGTTCCGAGTCAGGCTCCGGCAGATGGTTTTATGAATATCCCGGATGGCATCGATGAAGAGTTGCCATTTACCTAGATTGATGTCCACAATCTGTTATCCACAGGACAAGTAATGTTTTGAATTTGAGAAGGAGGTTTTGAAATGCCATACAATAAGGAAGAAGGCAGAGGCACTCAGATGAAGAGAAGACCTATGCGCAGAAGAAAAAAAGTATGTGTATATTGTGTAGATAAGAATGCTGTTATTGATTACAAAGATGTCAACAAGCTGAAGAGATATATCTCTGAGAGAGGCAAGATCCTGCCAAGAAGAATCACAGGCAACTGTGCAAAGCATCAGAGAAAGCTTACAACAGCTATCAAGAGAGCAAGACATATCGCATTAATGCCATATATCACAGATTAATTGTTGTGAAAGATGCAGAGGCATCCGCAAAAGCGGATGCCTTTTTTTGTTATACATTTTCGGTATAAACGAGTCAAAAACGATTATTTCATCAAATTCACGAAATGTGTTAATCTAAATATGAAGATAAACGGAAAAATTCCTGTTTGAAAAGGGTTAAGGAGGATTAAGAATTATGAGCAGAGAAGTAGTTATTGTAGCTTACGGACGTTCAGCTGTATGTAAATCAAGAAAGGGTTCTTTTGCAGGAACACACCCAATCGAGTATTCTGCGCAGGTATTAAAAGGTGTTCTGGATAAGGTTCCTCAGTTGGATAGAGCAGATATTGAAGATGTTATCATGGGATGTGCTGTACAGCATGGAACAACATCCATGAATATTGCAAAGAGTGTTGTTGCAAGAGCAGAGCTGCCTGAATGTGTAGCAGGTCATACAATTAACCGTTTCTGTTCTTCAGGTCTTCAGGCGATTGCAACCGCAGCCAATGCTATTGCCAATAATCAGGGCGATGTTATTGTTGCAGGCGGTGTTGAGAGTATGACAGATACATATGCTCCATACCCTCAGGAATACTGGGATGCATGGGTAACAGAGAATGCACCGGGTGCTTATATGAGCATGGGTATCACAGCTGAGAACATCGTAAAGAACTATGGTGTGACAAGAGAAGAAATGGACCGTATGGCTTATGAATCCAATATGAAAGCTGACAAGGCTCAGAAGGCCGGCAAGCTGGCTCCTTCCATTATTCCTGTAACAATTGTTGATAAAGACGGCAATGAAAGAGTTATTACAGAAGACGAAGGTATCCGTCCAACAACAACTATGGAAACTCTGGCTGGTCTGAAGCCATGTTTCATTCCGGCAGAAGAAGGCGGTACAGTTACAGCAGCTACATCTTCCCAGACATCTGATGCTGCAGCATTTGTTGTTCTGATGGAAGCAGAAAAGGCAAAATCCCTTGGAATCAAACCAATCGCTAAGATGGTTTCCTTCGCTGTTGCAGGATGTGACGCAACAATGATGGGTCTTGGCCCGATCTATGCCGTACCAAAGGCTTTACAGCGTGCAGGTAAGACAATTGATGATATGGATGTTATCGAACTGAATGAGGCATTTGCTGCTCAGGCCATTCCATGTATCAAGACATTGAAGATGGATCCTGAAAAGGTAAATCCTTATGGCGGTGCAATGGCTCTGGGGCATCCAATGGGCGCAACAGGTGCTTTCCTGACATGTAAGGCTCTGGATTTCCTTCAGGACAACAATAAGACAACCGGTCTGGTAACAATGTGTATCGGCGGCGGTATGGGCGCAGCAGCAGTATTTGAATTAGTATAATCTGAAGGGGTGTAGATCATGAGAGTTGAAGATATTAAAAATGTTGCCGGTATCGGCGGCGGCGTAATCGGCGGCAGCTGGGCTGTTCTTTTCGCCATGAAGGGTCTGAATGTAAAACTTTACGATATCAATGATGAGTGCATTGCAAATGATAAAAACACAATCGTAAGTAATCTTGATTTCCTGGCTGAAAACGGCGCCATTGGGGACAAGGATACGGTTCTTGCAAGAATTCAGTTTACGACAAGTATGGAAGAAGCTGTAAAGGATGCACAGTTTATTCAGGAGTCCGGTCCTGAGAGACTGCCGATCAAGCACAGCATGCTGGCAAGTATTGAGGAGTTTGCCCCTGTTGATGCGATTGTTGCAACATCTGCATCAGGACTTCCGCTTGGACAGATTACAGAAAATGCAGTCCATCCGGAGAGATGTGTAGGCGGTCATCCATATAATCCGCCTCATCTGATTCCGCTTGTAGAGATCACTAAGACAGAAAAGACAGATGAAGCCAATGTTGCACTGGCTAAAGCGTTCTATGAATCTCTTGGCAAAGAGCCAATCGTTCTTCAGAAAGACTGCCCGGGTTACATCTGCAACAGACTGCAGCTGGCTGTATTCCGTGAAATGGTTGATCTTGTTGAAAGAGGTGTCTGCACAGTTGAAGAAGCAGATAAGGCACTGACATTCGGTCCTGCCATCAGATGGGCAATCTTCGGCCACAATATGATCATGCAGTTAGGTAATAAAGATGGTCTGAAAGGCATGATGGATATGCTGGCAGGTGGTTTCAACCTTTGTGGTGATATTGCTGCATGGGATAAGATTCCTGAAGATTACGGCACAAAGGCTCAGGCTGAGATGGATGAGATTATGAAGAATCTTCCGGATGAAATCGGTCATACCAATGCAGAAATCTCTAAGTACAGAGATAAGATGCTCATCAGCATTCTGAAACTGCATCATAAATTCTAAATAGATTATCGCAAACAGGTCAGGGTCCGTTGCTGACCTGTTTTGTTTTTTGGGACAGGAAGGAGAAGGAAAGTGGATAATTTGAGTTTTGATTTTTCCGGTAAGACGGTTGTGGTGACGGGTGGTACGAAGGGGATCGGTCGTGCGATTGCGCTTGCTTTTGGTCGAGGTCATGCGAATGTGACGGTGGCTGGCCGACATCAGGAGGAGTGTGATGCGGTGGCGAGTGAGATCAGGGCATTGGGCGGCGATGCTGTGGGCATCCGTACAGATGTGCGTCATCTGCCAGAAGTGAATGCATTGATTGATGGTACTGTGGCACAGTTTGGTGGTGTGGATATTCTGATTAATTGTGCCGGTGTGGCAATCACAAAGAAGATTCTGGATCTGGATGAGAATGACTATGATATGGTTATGGAGACGAATCTGAGAAGTGTGCTATTTGCTTCAAAAGCTGCAGCAGCCCAGATGAAAAACAGCGGTAAAGGCGGTAAGATCATTCAGATTGCTTCAGTGGGCGGACTGAAGGGAACGAGCGGTCTGTCGCTGTATGGCGCGTCCAAAGCGGCGGTCATCAATCTGACAAAGACTATGGCTCTGGAATGGAGCCGTTACGGCATTCAGACCAATGCCGTATGTCCGGGATATGTGGTGACTGAGATCAATAAAGCCCAGTTTGAAGATGAAAAATTCAGAGAACGCGTGGTAAAAACAATCCCGCAGCGAAGACTTGGAACGGTAGATGAAGTTGCAGCCATCGTTCTGTTCCTCGCATCCGATGTATCGGGCATGATCAATGGCGAGGCTATCGTCGCCGATATGGGTGCAATCTGCGGCTAAAGGAGATTAAAAAACGACTCAGCTTAATTGATGTTTTTGATACATACTGTTCCTGTGACTTCCTCCTGAAAACAATTTGTGCTGAACAAGTTTTCAGGAGGAAGTGCATTAGGACAGTATGTCAAGAATATATAAGCTGAGTCGTTTTTTTATTTTCCTTCCCGGAGAGGGAATTTCTTCATGAAGAACTGCTGGCCGATGGCGCATAATGCGGCGAGGATGATGCCGACTGCCAGTGTGAAGGCAAGTCCCGGTACATTGCTGCCGCCCTGTGAGAATGTCAGGCAGACACCGGCAAAGATGAATGGCATGCAGCCAAGAGGTGTGTTGCCAAGCAGCTTGATATGGATATACATGGTGATGGTTGTACCGACCAGGATGGCCAGGAAACTGGCAGCTTCTCCGGACAGGCCGAGCTGATTGGCAAACAGTGAGATCAACAGGAAGTCGAACTGTCCCCAGGCAAGGCCGCAGAAAGCAGACAGAATCATGCCAGGTGCCTGTTTTGGCATGGAATTCATACCGAAGAAGATGGCCATGCAGACGAACATGATCCATGGAACATTGAAATCTGCAAAAAAGGCCATATAAAAATGATTAAATACGGCAGACCAGAAACTGGTCCAGATACAGAAATAAATAATTGCTTTATGACTCATATGTAATTTTCTCCTGATAATTTCTTTGTTGATTAGACAAGGGCCACAGGCAGATGGAAGGCCCGTCCTATTTCAGTGTAGTGGCGGCCGGTCAGATCCCGACCGAGATAATTGAAACTCTCACCCGGCATAGCCAGTGCACCGGGCATAGCATTGTTTTCAAGATAATTTTGGATGGCCTGTATATAATCCTCATAACATAACAATCCGGCAGCGCGGATAGTACCGCCAAAAGTAATATTCTTCGTACAGACAATATCGTATTTGTCAGACGGGACGGATAATCCCTCTACAACCTTGCAGATCAGCGGATAGGCAAATTCTGATGAAAGCATCAGTAATTTACCCGGGGCACTGTTGATCAGCTGTTCCATATACAATGCCCGCTGATGGTCAAAATCATATTCCATGGTGATGCCGCAGGAACCGTCGGAAGTATTGGTCCAGGATATTTCTCTGACGGTGCCTTCACGTTTATACTGTACAATACGTGTGCCCTGTCCATTTAATTGGCCGTAGGCATCCACACGAGAGTAAGGTGTCTGACCATTGATGGTCAGGATCTCATCACCTCTGCGAATACCGGCCTGCCATGCAGGGGAATGTTTACGGATGCCGCTGACGATCGGGCGAAGATCCTGTACATAGGAAGGCTCCAGCAGTACCGGACAGCTGACGGCAGGGGCAATATCATCTACCAGATGCTTCAGTTCCTGGTAGATCGTATCCGGATCCGGAAAGATATCTTTTTTCGTATGTGAAGAGAAGCCGGGCATGAACAGCTGGATGGAATCTGCACCGTAACGGGAAATATCCTGAATGGTCTGTCGGATATCATCAAATCCGGTAACATTTGGCATGCCAACCATACTGCATGAGAACGGAATATGGTATTCGTCCAGCAACTCAATAGAAGCAATGGCACATTCGGCCATTGCTTCTGTGTCCCTCAT
>JAEDGN010000097.1 GCA_016297495.1 Coprococcus sp. | reverse complement strand
TTTTGAATTTAAATACGAAACCTTAATTCCAATACGTTTTGATTTTCCCTCTAAACTATCGTGCCAACGCAAGATAAATTCTTCTTCTGTAAGATATGTGTAACTACCGGAAGTCGATGGATCCATAAAATAATAGATATATGTATCTTTTTTCGCATCCTTCTTATATCCGATTAACACAACATAATGACCATCGTCTTCTGTTTCAGTCTTATAATCACCGTCATCTTTCCATGCCTGAATCGCACAAATAACAGGAGAATCATCATCAAGAGCTTCCCTTAATTGCAATAGCAAACTATCTGTAAACGTCGAATCGTATTCATTTGAAGCATAATCTACACACACAACCTCTGTTGCAATCACTGGTGCATTCGGACAATCTTCTATACGAACGGAATCTAAATATTCACTTATATTCATATAGTTCGTCCCGTTTTCTGGAGTTGCTGCAAGTCCCCAAAGTAATCGATCTTCTCTGGTGTCAAAATCATACCCTGCATAGCGTAAAACAGATGCAACACAAGCCACTCCACAGGTAAAATTATGACTTTGTCTATATAGCGGTAATCTTAAAAGTTTATATTCTCCTTTTTCATCCGTTTCAGGCAACGGCATTTTTGAAACATTATAAGTATAAAATGTATTTACTTGCGGCTCAGTGTCGTTCAGGTAATATTCCTTCATTTGATTGGCAATATCTTCAGCTTCGGGTACTTCATTTGCTGTAATTGTTACGGTTTCGTCCGTAACGGTCACGTCGCTATATTGTCCAAATGCTCCAAAAACTGTAATTATCACAAATGTAGATACAATAAATACAAGACTTAAAAGCACCGGCATAAGCTTCTTGATTTTTTTCATCTTGAAACACCTCCTTGTTAGTTAGTAAATCAAACGTTCATTTATATTATACTATTTTCCCTTTACTAATCCAAGAGGGTGATCCGATTTTTCTTTTCTCAACATACGAGTGTCTTTGGACAAAAGAAAACAGAGGCCGGTGCATTTTCAGTGCATCAGTCTCTGTTTCAGGTGGATTTAGTTTTCAAACATTCCGGCTAATTTTTTCAGATTCTCAATAATTGGCAGATGCTGAGGGCAATGTTCCTCACACTGACCGCAGGCGATACATTCTGAAGGTTTACCGGATCTGCCGATGAGATCTTTGAAACGTTCCTTTGAATGGGAGGCATCCCCAAACTGGTACTGTCTGTTATACAGAGTAAAACAATCAGGAATGGCGATTTTCATCGGACATCCTTCTGTACAATAGCGGCAGGAAGTGCACGAAACAGCGATGCTGGCATGGATAATATCCACAGCCTGATCGATTATCGTAAGTTCTTCTTTGCTCAGTGGCTTGAAATCTGTCATAAAGGAAGTATTATCCTGCAGCTGCTGCTCGTCGGACATACCGGACAGTACCATAAAGACGCTGTCAAGGCTGGCAGTAAAACGAACTGCCCATGATGCTATTGAGGCATCCGGTTCACAGGATTTGAAAAGATCGGCCGCTTTTTCAGGAATATTAGCCAGCATACCGCCTTTAACAGGTTCCATGACAATGACCGGTTTGCCGTGTTTGACACAGACTTCATAGCATTTACGGGATTGAACATTATCGTCTTCCCAGTCCAGATAATTGATCTGCAGCTGAACAAATTCTGTCTCAGGGTGCTCAGTCAGAATCTGATCCAGCAGTTCGGCATTGTCATGATAGGAAAAGCCCATCTTTCGAATCTGCCCTTCTGCTTTTTTCTGCTGGAGAAAAGCAAAGCTGTCGAATTCCTGAGCCCGTGCATAATTTTCTTTGTCCAGACAATGGAGCAGATAATAATCGAAGTAATCAACACCGCATTTTTCACGCTGTTCCTGGAAAATACGTTCCATATCGGATGGTTCCATACCTTTCATCATGCCAAGGGGCAGCTTTGTGGCCAGCTTGAAACAGTCACGAGGATGACGTTCAACCAGTGCCTTCTTGACGATCTTTTCACTGCAGTGGTTGTGATACATATAGGCAGTATCAAAATATGTAAAGCCTTTTCCAAGAAAGGTGTCTACCATACGGCATACCTGCGGCAGATCGATCTTCGTCGGATCATCCGGCTGGGTTAGAGGGAGACGCATCATACCAAATCCAAGTTTTTTCATTTCTGACATTCTATATACCTCGTTCTATTAAAATATTTATGTACATCAGTATCATTATTTTAGCATATGTTTCCGGCTATGAAAATATTTTTTTAAGTCTGGTTCGCCTGTCCGCTAACAGGAAACTGACAGTTGCAACCAATAGTTGCGAACTTTCCAAGCGCACTTTATGGATTTTCGTCTCAATAGATGGTATAGTAAAGCCATCGATAGGGAGCACGGATTGACGAATGAAGAACAGGATGTTCTCCCGGCTGGCTTGAAATAATGACATCATATATGAAATCAAATTGTAGAAAGAAGAGGAGAAGAAAGTTATGATTTTAGGTGATAAAATAATGAATCTTCGCAAAAAGAATAACTGGTCACAGGAGGATCTGGCGGAGAAGCTGGGAATATCCAGACAGTCTGTATCTAAATGGGAAAGTGGCACATCCATACCGGATATTGATAAGATTATTAAGTTAAGTGCAATTTTTGATGTGAGTACGGATTATTTGCTGAAAGATGAGCTGGAGGAGATCCTTCCATCAGAGACTGTAACAAATGATATGGAAAAAGAATCACTGAGGCGTGTATCCCTGGAAGAAGTCAGTGAATATACAGGTGCTGTATCAGCAATCGCTGTTAAAATAGCCATGGGTGTGGCACTATGTATTTTGAGCGCAGCAGTATTGATCGGATTTCAGATACTGGCTGTTCCTCTTCCTGGAGTGGGCGGCGGATCTGCCCTGATGAGTGAACAGGCGGCGGGAAGTCTGGGAACGGTTCTTCTTTTGCTGCTGTGTGCCGGTGGTGTGATCCTTCTTGTAAGCAACGGCATGAAGATTGGCAAGTATGAATATTTTGAGACAGAAGAGCTGAATCTGGATTATGGGGTAAAGGGTGTCATTGAGAAGAAAAAATCCGAGTTTGAGCCTGTCTATCGCAGATGTGTGACCATAGGAACGGCCTTATGTATCATTTCAGTGGTTCCATTGATGGTAGCTGCCAGTCTGGATGCGTCAGATTACATATATCTGCTGTGTACGACGATTTTGCTTGTTATTATCGCCATTGCGGTTTTTATATTTGTCTGGTCCGGTATGATACAGGGAAGTTATAATAAGATATTGCAGGTTGGAGATTATACACCTGAAAATAAACGTTTGAATAAGAAAGTGTCATGGTTTTCAGGAGCTTATTGGTGTACGGTGGTCGCTATATATCTTGGTATCAGTTTTGTATTCAATAACTGGCATATCTCCTGGATCGTCTGGCCGGTGGCGGGTGTTCTGTTTGCTGCACTGTATCAGATCATCAGACATCGTGCGCAAAAGAATAGTCTTGAATAAAAGAGCCAAGGGGACAGGTTCCGTGACTCAATCATATTGAGTCACGGAACCTGTCCCCTTGGCTCTCCTGTCTCTCTACGTTTACTGTTCGATAGCCTGGTACTCATCCCCCAGAGTGATACCCAGATCTGCGGCGATTTCAGGATTGTAGATTCGTGTTAAACTCTGTGGGTCTTCAACCGGCATTGTGGCTGGATCAGTACCATTGACAAGAATATCATAGGCCTGTTCACCGGCGCGGTAGCCGATATCATAGAAATCGATGGAGAGAGATGCAAGACCGCAGCCTGTGCATTGGCTTTCTTCTCCACAGATGATTGGTACGCCTGCCGGACGGGCAACGGCATCGATGATGGATTGATTGCTGGATACTACGTTATCCGTTGGAACGTAGATAACATCGCATTCGGCTACACAATTATTGGTAACAGACTGAAGATCATTGGAATCTGAAAAACTGTAATCTTTATGGTTGATATTCAGTGCATCGAGATATTCAGCAATATGTTCAGCCTGGTACACGGAGTTGATTTCTGCGGAACAGTATAAGATACCTACCTGCTGTACATCCGGGAAAAGATCGGCTATGATCTGAGCCTGATCGCTGAGTGGTGCAAGGTCGTTGGTACCGGTGACATTGATACCTGTACAGGAATTATCATCCAGTTCAATGTCCAATGCGGCAGCAAAGCTTGTAATGGAAGTGCCGACAACAGGGATAGTCGCTGTGGCATTGGAACAAGCCTGTAATGCGGCTGTTGCATTGGCCATGATCAGATCCACATCATTGGTCACGAACTGATTGGCAATGGTGGCGCATGTCTGTGAGTCACCCTGGGCATTCTGAACATTAAATTCTACGTGGTCTTCACCCAGCAATTCAATCAGGGCATCCTTAAAGCCATTTGTCGCACGGTCCAGCGCGTCATGCTGAACCAGCTGGCAGATACCAATCTGATAGACCGTGTTATCAGCATTTTCACTGTTATCACTGCTGTTTTCTGTGGTTGTTTCTGCAGCGGCTGAAGCAGCAGTCTCAGTCTTAGATGACGTTTTTGAGCCGCATCCTGACAGACAGCCCATAGCCAGAGTCATACAGGCAATGGCAGCAATCATTTTTTTAAGTCCCTTTTTCATTTAAATTTCCTCCTCCATAACTTTTAGCTTATAGCAGTTATAATTTAAGACTTTTTACACGTTGAAGCGTTACACTTCAACGTAACAAAGTTATTGTATCACTAAATACAGCACATTTCAACAGGAAATATGAAATAGTGATAAAAAATCTAATAAAGTAGTTTTATATACGTTTTTTTGATAAAATGAAGAAGTATAATGAATGGAATCGATTGATGCAGGGAGGGAAGATAAGATGGATAATGCAATGACAGTGAATGGTAAAACATATATGATGATAAAATTGTTGGGTAAAGGCAAGGGAGGCTATTCTTATCTGGTATCAGACGGAGACAGGAAGTTTGTGCTGAAGCAGATCCACCATGAACCATGTGATTATTATCAATTTGGCAATAAAATAGAAGCGGAGATCAATGATTATCACCGTCTGCGTGCTATTGGCATTCCAATGCCGGAGATGCTGGATGTGGATGTGAGTAATGAGCGTATACTGAAAGAATATATCGATGGGGACACTATCTATGAGCTGGTACTTCAGGAGAGAATGCAGCCGGATTATGTAGAGCAAATGCGGAGAATGTGCAATGTTCTATATCCTGCCAATACCAATATCGATTATTTTCCGACCAATTTCGTGGTGCAGGAAGGCATTATGTATTATATTGATTATGAATGCAATGATTACATGGATGAGTGGAATTTTGAAAACTGGGGGATCAGATACTGGTCAAAGACACCGGAGTTTATGGAATATGTGAAGAACCATTGATGGGGAGGTTTACAAGTACAGGATGATTCTGGATTCAGATAAAGTGTTATATGCCGGACTTACGGAGGTCATCAAACGTGGGACGGCAGAGATATTTGAGGATAATGAGAAGGGTATTTTTTTAAGAGATACAATAGGCGATGCTTTTATGCTGGCATCAGATGATTATGATACTGCTGTCGAATGGCTGAAAAAATACGAAAGCCGCAATTATGAACTGCTGGTTGTATTTCAGCCGGAACTGATTGCGTTTATCAGGGAACGGTATGGGCTGTATGACGGCCTTGATTGCTTACAGGCGGCTTATTTGCTGCCGAATCCTCCGGATATTTCCCGGAAACTTCGAATCGAGCATGCCATGGACAGTGATCTGGAGGTACTTACTGCTTACTATAATACTGTGGATGAAGCGGATTTGAAAGCGATTATTCGGCGGGGAGAGCTTTTTGTCGGATATCGTGGTGATGATATGATTGGATTCGTAGGCCAGCATCTGGAAGGCAGTATGGGAATACTGGAGATATTGCCGCAATATCAGGGTCACGGGTACGGGACAGAGATGGAGATATTTATGATTCGTCATATGTTGGAAAAGGGACTGCTGCCATTTTGTCAGGTG
>JAEDGN010000096.1 GCA_016297495.1 Coprococcus sp. | reverse complement strand
CATATTCACGCTGTTTGTAGCCTTTATTTAGTTTGCTAACTGTCGAAAACGGGATCATGAAATCCTTGAGAATAAGTTGTCAACTTTTTTTATACCACATCAGTGTTGGAAGTTGCCGGGAAGACCGGATTTAATAATTTGTCGAATTTTAACAGACTGTTTAAGAAGAGATATGGGATAACACCAAGTGAGTTCAGGAAAGAATCATAAAACGGGCACCAAATGATTGAACATGATCATTTGGTGCCTGTTTTATTCACGAAGCTGTTTTCTGAATTCTGATGGGGACATCCCGCTCTGCTTTTTAAAGATCCTGCTGAAATACAGTGGGTTATCATATCCGACGATGCTGGCGATCTCTGTTACATTGTATGAGGTGTTTTCCAAAAGACTCTGTGCGTTAGATATTCGTAGTGACAGGATATACTGGGCGGGAGTGGAGCCTGTGTAATCCTTAAAACTCCGGATGAACCAGCTGATACTCATACCATGTTTGCTGGCATATTCCTGAATACTGATGGGGCGATGATAATTTTCATGAAAAAATTTAACGGCAGCGTCCATTTCGTCCATCAGGAACTGGCTTTTCTTTCTGGGTCCTTTTTGATCCAGACGGTGAATCATGATAAAAAGCAGCCTGAGATAATAGACGAGGACTTCTTCGTAGTCGGGTCTGCACAGTTTCAGTTCCTGAATCATTTGCAGAAAGATCCTTTTATAGTCCAGTGAAGTGCCTGTGTGAATAACATGTTCGTTGTCCTTGAAACCATACTGTCTGAGAATGTTGGTGACACTGCTGCCGGTAAAATGTACCCAATAGACTTCAGTGCGATCGACACCATAGTAATAGTAGCGCTGTTCTTCTTTAGGACGATAAAGTACCATATTGCCGGCGGAGACAATTTGTTCCACACCATTGAAATAAAAATGAGCTTTCCCGGAAGCTATATATAGAAGCTGAAAATCCAGACGACCTCTGGGCCGGTGGGTTGGAAGTTTCGGATGGGTGAATAAATGATAGGTTCCGCAGCTTCCGACAAACAGAGGATGTTTTCGGTCTTTGAAATCTAAACGGGTATTGTGCCAATAGGCATTATCAGTATACATGGCGGGATCTCCTTCCTGTTATTTTAAATTGTATCATTTTATGCATGTTTTGTCTATTGCGGTTTATGTAAATAATATGTAAAAACCTTTAAAATAAAGGTACATAAGGAAAACGAGACAGCATGGAGAAAATAATTAAAACTGCAAAAAAATGCATAAAGGAGGGAGAACTATGATCGTACCTCGTCATTACGAGGATCTGCACATGCTTCATGAGAACACCATGGCTGACCGGGCGTATTACATTCCGGCATCCCGGCGGATGGACTGTCTGGAAGAACAGAGAGAGCAATCTGACAGGATACAGATGTTAAACGGCGATTGGAAATTCCGTTATTATGACAGCATTTACGATCTGAAGGAACAATTTTACAGAGAGGATTACGACGCAGAGGATTATGTGTCGATTCCGGTACCGGGGGTATGGCAGCAGTATGGCTATGATTGTCATCAATACACCAATTTCAGGTATCCATTTCCGGTGGATCCGCCTTATGTACCACAGGAAAATCCCTGTGGCGCCTATATCCACAGGTTTGAATATAGGACAGATGAGATGGCACCGAAAGTTTTTCTTGAATTTGAAGGTGTGGATTCCTGCTTTTATGTGTGGCTGAACGGGAGGTATGTGGGATACAGTCAGGTGTCTCATGCGCTGAGTGAGTTTGATGTCACAGAGTATCTGGTGGAGGGAAGCAATGTACTGGCAGTGCTGGTACTGAAATGGTGTGATGGAAGTTATCTGGAAGATCAGGATAAGTTCAGAATGACCGGCATTTTCAGGGATGTCTATTTAATGAAGCGACCAAAACAGTGTATTTATGATTACTTTATCAATTCGAAGCTGGTCGGTGATAATGCGGCCATAAGTATTCACACGAAATATCTGGATCAGACGATTCCTGTCAAGGCAGGTGTTTACGATGAACAGGACACTTTGATCACTGAGTTTGTATACCAGGGGGATACAGAATTTGAGATTTCAAAACCTCATTTATGGAATAGTGAACAGCCATATCTGTATACACTGGTTCTTGAAACACAGCATGAGGTGATTGTTGAATATATCGGTATCCGTGAGATCCACATTGAGGGAAATGTGGTTTATATCAACGGCAGGCAGGTTAAATTCCGGGGTGTTAATCGCCATGATTCAGATCCCGTGACGGGCTGTGTGATCAGTGTAGAGCAGATGAAGAAGGATCTGGCCATGATGAAACAGCATAATTTTAATGCCATCAGAACCAGTCACTATCCAAATGCACCCATGTTCTATCAGATGTGTGACAGATATGGTTTCTTTGTTATTGATGAAGCAGATAATGAAAGTCATGGACCGTGGATGCTCTGCTATTCTAAAGATACAGATGAAGAACGGGCCAGCAGGTGGAATGAACTCATTTCAGATAACCCGGAATTCGATGAGGCCACATTGGATCGTACAAAGAAGCTGGTTGAGCGGGATAAGAATCGTCCTTGCGTTGTTATATGGTCAATGGGCAATGAGGGTGGTTACGGCTGTACTTTTGAGAAGGCGCTGGCGTGGACAAAACAGTATGATCCCAGCCGTCTGACACATTATGAAAGTGCTTATTATAAAGGGAAAAAGAGAAAGTATGATTATTCGGACCTGGATTTGTACAGTCGTATGTATCCGGCATTTGAGCAGGTTGTGGAGTATGCTAAAGCCAATCCGGATAAGCCTTATATCATGTGCGAATACTGTCATTCCATGGGAAATGGTGCAGGGGATTACGAGGATTATTTTGAACTAATCGAGAAGTATGACTGCATCTGTGGTGCTTTTGTGTGGGAATGGTGTGATCATGCCATCTATAAGGGTAAGGCTGAGAGTGGAGAAGACATATATTATTATGGGGGAGATCACGGAGAATATCCTAATGACGGTAATTTCTGTATGGATGGTCTTGTATATCCGGATCGAAGGCCTCATAAAGGACTTCTGGAGTTCAAAAATGTTCACAGACCGGCGAGAGTGACAGATTTTCAGCAGGAGGAAGGTATCATCACAATCAAAAATGAGATGAATTATGTGGAATTGAGGGACTATCTGGATATTTTCTTTGAAGTCAACTGCGATGGTACGGTTATTTCTTCCGGAAGGATTGATACGGCAGATATTCCTGTGATCCTTCCACACACTCAGGGAAAGATATATTTTCCGGTTCAGGTTCCGCCAAAAGGGCGTGCATTTCTGAAGCTGATGTACACTCTTAGGAGTGGGGATGCATTTCGGACGAAAGGGCATTTGCTTGGCTTTGATGAGATACTGCTAACGAATGAAAATGGTGGGAATCAGATGGTGGCAGAGCTGTCTGCAAAACAGACAGTGATTGCAAAGGAGGCTGCGCCGATTCTTGTTAAAGAAAACGAGAGACAGCTGGTGATTCTGGGTGAGGGCTTCACCTATGTTTATAGCAAGCTTTACGGTATTTTTGAGCAGCTGGCGATAGCAGGAAAGGAATTGCTTGACCGTCCGATGGAGCTGAATGTCTGGAGGGCACCGACAGATAATGATATGTATCTGAAAAAAGAGTGGTTGAAGGCCATGTATGACAAAGCGGTATCCCGTGCATATATTACCAATTATACATTGACAGATACTTATCTTGAGATTCAAAGCCGAATGTCACTGTCGGCAGTCACCGTGCAGAGAATGATGAAAATCGACGCGGCATGGCGCATTACCAATGGGGGACAGATATCTGTCCGTATGGATGTGGTTAGAAATATGGATTTCCCGGAATTGCCGAGATTCGGACTGCGTCTGTTCCTTCCAAAGGATATGAAAGAGGTGACTTATTATGGTATGGGGCCGGAGGAAAGTTATATCGATAAATGCAGGGCGTCCAGCCATGGTATCTATTCTGCTTCCGTGACAGAGTTGCATGAGGATTATCTGAAACCTCAGGAAAATGGCAGCCATTGCGACTGTGATTATGTGACAATTACGGGTGATGAGATGATATTGACTGCCTACGGGACAAAATCATTTTCTTTTAATGCGTCTGTTTACACTCAGGAGGAATTGACGGAAAAAGCGCATAATTTTGAACTGACACCTTGCGGCAGTACAGTGTTGAATCTTGATTTCAGGCAAAATGGCATCGGATCTAACAGCTGCGGTCCAAGACTTCAGGAAAAATACAGATTTGATGAGGAGAAATTTACCTTTGAATTAAACATTTTACCTTTATGTAAGTAATTATTGGGGGATTTTACAATGAAAGAGAAGACTTATCTGAAATGGTATAACAAATTAGGCTATGGCTCGGGAGATATTGCAGGAAATGTGGTTTATGCATTTCTGTCCTCCTTTGTCATGATTTATCTGACCAACGCCATCGGTCTGAATCCAGGTGTTGTGGGTACGCTGATTGCAGTATCTAAGCTCTTTGACGGCGTTACGGATGTATTTTTCGGATCAATGATCGATAAGACCCATTCCAGGATGGGCAAAGCGAGACCGTGGATGTTCTATGGATATTTTGGATGCGCCCTGACCCTGATCGGGATCTTTGCAGTTCCTGTCAGCCTTGGCCAGACGGCTCAGTATGTCTGGTTTTTTATCTGCTATACGCTGTTAAATGCAGTGTTCTATACGGCTAATAATATTGCCTATTCCGCCTTAACATCATTGATTACCAAAAACAGCAAGGAACGTGTACAGATGGGCTCCTACAGATTTATGTTTGCTTTTGCCACAAGTCTGCTGATTCAGTCCGTCACCCTTCAGTTTGTTCGTATGATGGGCGGCGGTGCAGCCGGATGGAGAACTGTAGCCATCATTTACGCTATCATCGGTCTGATCGTCAATTCGATTTCTGTATTGTCTGTAAAAGAGCTTTCTGAAGAGGAACTGTCCGAGGGTACAGAGACAGAAGAACAGTACAGAGAGGATGAAAAATACGGACTGATTCATGCTTTCAGGATTCTGATTAAGAATAAATATTATCTGATGATTTGCGGAACCTATATTCTTCAGCAGATTTACTCAGCCATGATAAACATGGGCGTCTATTTTATGACTTATGTTATGTTTAATGAGAATCTGTACAGTGTATTTTCATGGGCAGTCAATATCCCTTTAATTATTGCTCTGGTGTTTACACCGACGCTTGTTGCAAAATGGAAGGGCATGTACAAGCTGAATGTGGCAAGTTATACCCTTGCAACTATTGGACGTGCACTGGTAGTGGTAGCAGGTTATATGGGAAGTGTACCGCTGATGCTGGCCTTTACCGCATTGGCGGCCATTGGACAGGGACCATGGCAGGGGGATATGAATGCAGTTATCGCCACATGCTCTGAGTACACCTGGCTGAAGGATGGCAAGAGAGTGGACGGCACCATGTATTCCTGCACATCTCTGGGTGTAAAACTTGGAGGAGGTATTGGTACTGCAATCGCAGGATGGCTTCTGGCAGCCAGTGGATTTGATGGATCTCTGGCAGTACAGGCAGAATCTACTGTTAACATGCTTTATATCATGTATCTGTGGATTCCATTTGGTATCGATGCAGTTATCACATTCATACTTTCGAGAATGAATGTTGAAAAAGCAGTTTCTGATCTGAAAATTCAAAAAGGAATCACAGTTTCTGAATAAGAGGGGAGGGGACAGGGGACGGTTCTGTGTCCCGTCAATATGGGACACAGAACCGTCCCCTGTCCCCCGTGCCTTTATTACGGTATTCCCTCGGAGAGCAGCCCATCTGTTTTTTAAATATTTTGGCATAGTAAGCCGGGGTGGAAAAGCCTGTCTGCTCTGCAATGGCTGTGATGCTTTCACGGCCGTCCAGCAGAAGAGGGAGGCTTTTATTGATTCTGTATTCCATCAGATATTCAAAGAGGGACTGATTCATGCATTTTTTGAAAAAGCGGCAGCATTCACTGCGGCAGATATTGATCT
>JAEDGN010000095.1 GCA_016297495.1 Coprococcus sp. | reverse complement strand
TTATTGGAACCGATCGGAGAAGCCAGCGGCATGATGCAGGCTGCACCGGCATTGACCATATCCCTGGCTGCATTCAGATCCGGGTACATATACGGCATAACAATAAAGCCCTCTTTTGCAAGAATCTCCGTTGCCTTTACTGTCTCATAATTGTCAGGAAGCAGATATTTGGAATCATGCATGATCTCTACCTTAACAAAATCACCGCATCCCATCTCACGGGCCAGTCTCGCAAGACGTACAGCTTCCTCGGCATTTCGTGCGCCGGAAGTATTCGGCAGCAGGGTCACGCCCTCCGGAATATAATCAAGAATATTTTCTTCTTTTCGTGTATTGACACGGCGCAGGGCAAGGGTAATAATCTGCGCACCTGCATCCTCCACCGCTGCCCGGATCAGATTCAGATTATATTTACCTGATCCGAGAATAAATCTCGATGTAAATGTATGTCCTCCCAATGTCCATGTATCATTATTCTGCATTTGAATCCTCCTTATCTTCCGCATCAAGTCCAAGAATACAGCGAAGCACCATATTGGCCTGATGAGCGGCACAGACTGTCACTCTCGGAGCCATAAGACCGTGTCCAGGTCCCGCCCCGCTGATGCCGTCGCCGCATATATAAAAATAATGATTTAATTTTTTTGTTACAATCGTATTGGATGGACCATAGCCCGCCATACCTGAACCGCAGATCAGTGTCTTATCCGGACAATAGCAGAGAATCTGCTCTGTCAGCATTGCTTTGGCATCTGCCTTGTCAAAGGCTTCGCAGATGATCTCATCCTCTGCAAATAACTGCAGGCAATTGGATTCATCGATCCTGACCGTATCGATGGTTACCTCGATGTAGGGATTGATATGTGACAAAAGCGCCTTCATGGCTTCCGTCTTGTACATGCCAAGATGTTCAATAAAATATTGCTGCCTGTTCAGATTGCTTGGCTCCACCACATCAAAATCAATGAGATGCAGATGCCCGATACCTGTTCTTGCCAGCATAACCGCAATATTGGAACCAAGTCCGCCAAGTCCTGCGACAGCCACCCTGGCTTTTTTTGCTTTTTCGTAAACATGGGGTGTATGCCTTGCACAGAGCATACTTTCCATTTCTTCCTTAGGCGGAAATATTCCCTTCTGAATCCAGTTGACTGTCATCCCTTCCCTTAAAGGCAGATTTTCATCCGTCTGAAATCCTTCCACAATCCAGATACATTTTTTGCAGGCATCCGCATCCAGTCCAAAATCCCCGTATACCTGTCGCTTGAGCTGCACCATATCTGCAGCATCCGTCTCAGTCCGATGTCCATTCAGTAATATTTCCATATCAGCCGCCTCCTACAAATCTGACCACTTCCACCGAATCTCCATCCTTCAGACATGTCTCTCCCCATTCCTTTCTCGGAATAATCATGCCATTACATTCAACAGCGATCATCCTGTCCGGATAACCATGGGATTTCAGGAAATCAGCCACAGTCATACCTTCGGCACCATCAATTGTCTCACCATTCACCCTGATCATCTGTATCCCTCCCTTCATCTTCGACATATGCAGCCATGTGATAATCCTCTACAGCAGAATAAACTTCCCTGTTTTTTGCAGGATATACAAAAAAAGCCGCACGAAGTAACACACCCGTGGTGGTGTGCCCCTTCATGCGGCTGATAATCAATTATCAATCTCTGCACTCTGTAAATTATTATAATGCAAAAAGTCAAAAAGTCAAGTAAAATCCTTTTTACAAAGTATAAAATCCATATCCCAGCGCCGGAAGAATGACATTCAATTCCCTCTCTGCTGACAGAAACTGCTGATTCAAAAGATCAAATGCCTGAACGCCCTGCTTCATTTGATTATTTTCAAATGATATGGCTATTTCCCGTGATTCATTCTGAAAATTATAAACACAGATCACAGGCCAGTGATCTTCCGAACAGACACATGCATAACAGGAAATGTCATCACAAGTCTTTATCCTCCGCCTTTTCTGTGCCGGTGCCATTCCTTTGTATCTTCCCGCTCTCAGCATCCTGTATAACGCCTCATAATCCTTCTGTTCAAATTCTGACAAGTAAGACTGAATAATTTCCGTCATATGACCGGTACCAATCAACACCGCAATTGCCAGTAATCTTCGCTTCACCGTCCAGTCCGGTCCCCAGCCCATATAAGACCAGGCAATTCCACCGTATTGACGTACTTCGTCCAAAGCACTCAGTCTTTGCTCCAGATTGGCGATATTTTCTGACAAAATGGCTTCCATAACCGCACTTCCATTCCAATGGAGATCGCTTTCGAAGGGCTGATCCTCAACACCGTCAAATCCCCCTTCCTTCAGCCACAGCAACGGATCATCACCAAAACCGCTTCCTCCCTCCGGGAGACAGAAAGTATCCGGATAGGAATGGATGACATCCACAGCATACTTTCTAATCGTCTGCCAGTCACAATTCAGATACCAGTTCACTGCATCCAGAATAATACCGTCAATTCCAAAATCCAGCCAGAAATGCAAAATCTTTCCCGCGTAATTCCTGAATCCATCATCGGCCCAGTTATACTGCGGTTCTACAATACCATCCTGTTTCCAAAAACACCAGTAATAAGACTGTGCCTCTTTGCTCCATTGCCAGCTGCCGCCCTGTTTAAAATGCGCATTTCCTTCCTGCAGCAGTCTTTCCATACCCGTTTCACTCCAGAGGAAATATCGACTCTCAGGGCTGTCCTTTTGAGACCGGCGGTCCCTGCATGCCTTTTTCCAAAGTTCGGAATCAATATCAGCATATCCAAGATTCAGAAACACCATCACATATAGATCTCGCTGATGGCATTGAACAACCAGCCTCCGAAAATCCTCAACGGAATCTCCCAGATACTGATTGACAGCAAAATAATCCAATGGACGCAAGCCCCACCATGGATAAAAACCGGCGCTTTTATATGGAGCTGTTATCTGAACGGCCTGATAACCACAGGCGGCAACATCATCCAGTTCCCTGATGATCTGTTCAATTGAGACCTGATCTTCTTCCGGCATATACCGCCTCACAGAAGCACAGTTTTCCCACCAATGTCTCTTCATACCATCATGACCCTTTCCCCTAATCTAAAATCATGTTCTCTCCTCTACATTGACATTGTATCACAAAACCATTATATAGTCTCTTTTCTTACACTTCCCATTTTGTGTAAATTGAAAAAAATATTTCCTTGCGTTATACTGCTTTTATGTATACAGTCATACAACAGAAACGAGGGAAACTTTATGTATCAGATTATTACCGATGGTTCATGGGACATGGGACATGGGTACAGACCGGGCAAAATCCCTGGGTGTGGAAGTCGTCCCATATTATGTCACCGCATTTGAAAAATATGCCAGTCAGGGCATTGACATCATCTGCTTTACGCTCAGTGCCAAATTCAGTGGTTCCTACAATGCGGCACTAATCGCCCGCAGCATGGTACTTGAAAATTATCCTGATGCCAGAATCACAGTCATCGACAGCACGCTGGCAACATTGATGCAGGGACTGATGACCCAGGGCGAACTCTTTTCCTCAGGTCTTGCCCATGGACGGGCCCAGTCCCGCAAAAAAGCCATAGAAAAATTATTCGCTTATATTGAAGAAAACGGCAATGATCCGAACCGATTTGCCATTATGACCGGATATGGCTATAATATTCAGGAAGGTGAGGCATTGCGTTCTGAAGTTATCGCCAAACTGAAACAGCGCTGGACGGACTATGATTCTGAAGTGGATATCGGCCAGATCGGAGCAACGATCGGTGTTCACACCGGCCCTCATCCTCTTGGCCTGGGTTTTTGTGAAAAATCCTGCTGATGAAGAATCGCTAAGACAAATCTGTCTCCCGGATAATTTTTCTGATTGGAAGAATATGCCCCGGTGAAACTGACAGCTCATCAACGCCCATGGCCAGGAAAGTCTCTGTCAGGCTGGTATCCGCCCCCAATTCTCCGCAGATACCGGCCCATATTCCTGCCGCATGGGCATTGTCTATAATTTTTTGTATCTGCCTGAGAACCGCCGGATGCTTTTCATCATAAAAGGCATCCAGTTTCGGATTCTGCCTGTCAATAGCCAGGGTATATTGGGTCAGATCATTTGTCCCGATACTGAAAAAATCCACCTCTTTAGCCAGTTCATCACTCATGACCGCCGCTGCGGGTGTTTCAATCATAATGCCCTGCTCCACATTATCGCAGGCAATTCCTTTTGAGATCAATTCTTTTCGCACTTCTTCTGCAATAGCTTTGATCAGCCTCACTTCTTCCACACTGATGATCATCGGATACATAATGGCAACTCTGCCGTAGGCACTGGCACGATAAATAGCCCTGAGCTGGGTCCTGAATATA
Organism: Coprococcus sp.; assembly: GCA_016297495.1. GTDB lineage: Bacteria > Bacillota > Clostridia > Lachnospirales > Lachnospiraceae > Coprococcus_A. Next base: position 1,661 of record JAEDGN010000095.1, on the reverse strand, counting down.
TCCGGACGTGTAAGACATATACGAATGGCTCTAAGACCCATGGCAGGATTTTCCTCATGTTCCAGATGGAAATAATCACACTGTTTGTCTGCACCGATATCCAACGTCCTGATGATGACCCGCCGTCCTCCCATGGCCTCCGCTGCCGCTTTGAATATTCTGAACTGCTCTTCTTCCGTGGGATAATTCTGACTTTCAAGATATATAAACTCGCTCCGAAAAAGTCCGATGCCTCCGGCATCATTCTGCAGAGCCAGAGCCATATCTTTCAAATTACCAATATTGGCATACAGTTCAATGTGCTTTCCGTCTCTGGTGACATTGTTCAGGCCTTTTAAAGTCTGCAGCAGCGCTTTCTGCTCCTTATCCGCTCGCTGTCTTTTCTCCATTTCAACAAGAATATCCGATTCCGGCTCAACATACAGACTGCCGGCAAATCCATCCACAATGGCCAACTTGCCTTCCAGATCCCTCCCTATGGACATTTTTGTTCCGATCAAAGCGGGGATTCCCATCGTTCTGGCGAGAATAGCCGTATGAGAATTCAAGGATCCCTGAACCGTCACAAATGCAAGAATCTTATCTTTCTCCAACTGAACAGTTTCAGAGGGAGCCAGGTCATCGGCTACCAGGATCACCGGCTCATTATTTTCACCGGTCGTCCTGCCATTTCCATCCAGTACCGCCAGAATTCGGCCCGATACATCTCTGACATCTGCCGCCCGCTCACGCATATAATCATCCTCCATAGCGGCAAAAATCTGTGAATAATTATCTCCTGTAGAAGCAACTGCATATTCAGCATTTACCTTCTGGGTTTTTATAATATTTTCCACTGATTCATTAAAATCATCATCCTCCAGCATCATCTGATGGACCTGAAATATGGCGGCGTTGGTCTCTCCAACCTCCCTGACCGCCTTTTCATAAAGCAATTTCAGCTGTCTGTCAGCTATCTTTCTTGCATTGTGAAATCTATCCAGCTCGGCTGCCGTATCTTTCACACTCTTTCTTTTTACCTGCCGGTCGTCCCGCTGATAAACACTGAGCCGCCCAATGGCAATACCGCCAAAGACCGCTTTCCCATGATATATCTCCATCATTCTGCAACTCCGTTTCGCTACATTTTTGCCTTCAGAAATGTTTCCAGTGCCGCACAGGCTTCTTTTTCATCGGCTCCTTCAAAGGTCAATATGATTTCCTGTCCCTGCTTGGCTGCCAGACCCATGACACCAAATATTCGTTTGCAATCTGCCCTGACACCACCTTTACTGATACTGATATCCGATATAAACTCCTTCGCCTTCGCCACCAGTTCTCCTGCCGGTCTTGCATGAATGCCATCGGGATCTGTAATTATATATTTAAATTCCTGCATAAAAATTTCCTCCTTCGCTCAGTCTAACTTTAGCATGTCACGTTTTGAAAATTATATGCATATAGCCTTTTGCCACAGCTCCTGCACAAAACCCCGGAACAGAAAACCTGCATATGGAATACAAAAAAATTTAGTCTATCTAATTTTTTTTCAGATTCAGAGGTTGCATTTTATCCGATTTATGATATGATTAAAAATAGTTATTTACTGACTAGCTTTTACATCATTTCAAGGAGGATTATACAATGAAAGAAGTTATTCACACATCTCAGGCACCAGCTGC
>JAEDGN010000094.1 GCA_016297495.1 Coprococcus sp. | reverse complement strand
ATCAGTTTCATTATAATATTTGTCCGGGTGGGTGTCAATCATAGGGACAGGTTCCCCGGCTCATTGAGCCGGGGAACCTGTCCCTGAAATCACTTGCAAACCCATAGGAAATATATTATAATATTGGTATACATACCAAACCTAAAAGGAGGGGTTATTCAGATGTCAATTTTATGCAAAAAAACGGAGGGTCATATGAGAGGCAAAGTTATAAAAAAAGTAATTTCAATGTTTCTTATTCTGGTGATGATGTGTGCATTAACAGGATGCGGCGGCAGTTCGATTACAGGAACATGGTATCTTACCGAGGTCCATTCAGGGGAGGATATTTATAATATGGACGAACTGGCAGAAATATTTGATGCCGCTGAGGATGCAGAAATCAGTGTCATGCTTGAGCTGAAGAATGGTGAATTCAGATTATTAGAAAAAGAAAGTGACGATAAAAACAGTGAACCGGTGGTTTTGCTTTCGGGCACATATGAAGAAAACAACGGGGAATATTCTTTTGTGATAAAAGGCCAGGAAGATGTGAAGGAAAATGAAGTCACAGGAGTTCTGGAAGATGGACGTCTCATTCTGGAGAATAAGAATGACAGCGGAGATATCCGTATGATTCTTAAAAAGTAACGCGTTGATATATGCAAAGTTTCAGAACCGGAAAGGAGAGAAAAAAGTGAAAAGATTATCTAAGAAGACGACAGCCATATTGATGTCAACGATGATGATTCTGACCTGTGTGGCATATCCGACACATGCCTTTGCAGCCAATACATATAATACACTGGGAGAAAGTCAGGATTTTGCATCATTTGAGAGAACTGATGGCAATCAAACAACAACGTATTACGACATCTATGGGGGACAGACGGAGGGCAGACCTGTTGTGGATGACCTGACTGTTCTTATGGAAGATACTTTGTACAACAGCAAGGTAATTGGTACGGATTATACGCCTGCTCAATACTGGGCAGCTTTTGCAAACGGTGTATATGCATCAAATAAGGAATCCTATTATTCATTCAATAACAGACCTTATAAAGACAGATTCATGAATGATGTGGACGGTGGCAGAGGTTACGGAAATCTGTACGAAGCCTTATCCTCTCTTACAGGAAAAACTCAGGCCACCGGTAAAAATGCAAAAACATGTGATATCCGTACGATTAGTACCGGGAAACGTACCGCAAAAAATCTTAATCAGGTACAGGAAGATGCCTTTAGTCTGCTTGTAGAAGTCAAACCGGGGAAAATTAAGGCAAGCGATTTCAGAAAGCACAGTTCGCTCAAAGCTATGGAAGAGGATAAGGATTCAGACGGAACTGTAATGTATAATCTGATGGCTACAAGAGATCGTGATGGTGGTACATATAGGTACATATATAATTGTTTTGGAATCGCCTACAGTGATTTTTCAATGACGCCTGTCAGTGCAGAATATGATGAGACCAAACAAAACAGCACAGGTGCAACGCCGGCATTGAGGGGGTATGGAAGTCTTGATGCTGCATTGGCAGTGGTTCGAAACAACGGAGATACAATTGCAGGATTTACCGTAAGTGAAAGTTCCGATAGTAAGGTGGCCTCATTTAAAAACGAGAGTACTCAGACGGCAACGCAGCAGATAGCAACTGAAACATCACGTACGGAAAAGTTGTCTTCGACAGTTTCCGAAAATAAGCAGGTTTCAATTTCAGCAACATCGAGCGCAAAACTTTCATTAGGTGCCAGTACGGATTTTTACCATTATGAAGCAGGTTTTTCTTTTACAGAAAGCTCACTTTGGGGAAATGGTGTGAGCAGGACGAATGAGACTTCCAGTTCAGAGGTTTATAAAACTACAGATACTGTACAGCTTCCGGGACATACGGGTGTGACACAAAGCATCATGACGACGAGTTATGTATATTCGATGGTTTATGATTGTCCTGTAGCGATATCATATACGGTGACGATATTTTCATATGATGGATGCTACTATGACGATAATGCAGCAACGACTTATTTCACATCGAAAGGCTATTCACAGTCAGCATTCATGACACAGTTTAAAAATGCGAATGAGAATCTCAGAAATAGAATGAACAATGATCCGGGTTATGATGAAGCCAACGGCCTCACGAGGGGAATCAAGGTAAAGCATGGATACAGTAGATCAAGTTATGATTGGGATAACCCGTGGATCAAGCATCTTGATTATAGTAAAATTTCAGAAGCAATGAAAGAAATCGGAATAACGCCGGGGTATAAGGATACGACAAAAGCCTTGACAGAAAAAGTGGCAATGTCAATAACGGGAGGTACACTTAAGAGAGAAGGGGAAGGAAAACTGGGAATTATCGGAAGTGTTCTTCCGCTTTATACACTGCAAAGGGTTAAGCTGAGCAATGCGAATGACAGCAGCCAGTCTGTCGCTCCGGAAGGAAAACTGAATCTTAGTACACTGAAAATGAGCGGTGTGGATGCAAAAGGCGGAGCTTTTTATGGATTTAATGAAGATAGAGGAAGCTGGATATTGACGGACAAAGGCGGTAATAAGCTGGATACTTCCGATGTGATAAAACTTGAAGAGGATCCGAATGACAATTTCGTAGTAACCGGTTTGAAAGAGGGCACTGCTTATGTGAAATATGTTGTCGATGCGGAAGCATATCAGCTTCATTCGGATTCGGGCGATGTGGTCTATGTTAAACCTTCTGATGTGACAAAGACACCACTGATAACAATTCATGTGAAAGTCGGTGCGGATCTGGAAGATGAGTCTGATGAAACTTCGACTGAAGAACAGACTGAGGAGAACGTTGATATTCCTGAAATAAGTGATACAGAAAAAGATGAATTTTTAGAGGCCCTGGAGTGTGAACCGGGAGAGTGTTCCATAGCAAACGCAACATTACTTCTGAAGAACAGCATCGGAGCAGATATGGATCTTACAGAAAGAATGTATGTAAGTGCATTGCTTCAAGCGGCAGGAGATGAAATTGACGGTAACTCAATTCAGACGAAATATGAAGCCGATGCCCTGGTGTGGGCTGTGAAAGAAGGACTTTTTGCCGGTATGGATCGTGGATATATAGGCTCACATAGCGGTATTACAGAACTTGAATTTGCAGAGATCGCCTATAGAGCGGCAAAGAAATATGGTTTCGATGTGAATTCCGAGGATGTTTCGGGAGAATATGCCGGATTTGAGAATCTTGATGATTTTGAGAAAGCTTCTATGAACTGGGCAATCAGCAAGGGTATACTTACCGAAGATGAGGCGACATCTAAGGAAATAAGAACAGACAGGATAATCAGTGACAAAGAAGCTGTGGAATTCTTTGATAATAATCCGTATAGCATATAAGATATGTAAAAAAATCTAAAGTCTGAGTAATCTGAAAAAAGGGCGATAAACCGCGTATATATGCGATTTATCGCCTTTCCAAAGAATCTTGAAAATGGATTAACAACGGACTATAATAATAATGGTATATATACCAGACTTGAAAGGTGGAATGGTCAAATGGCAATTACAGATGCGAGCATGGCGGCGAAAAAACGCATTCTTGCCGTTTGCGTTAAATTGTTTTTGGAAAAGGGCTATAACCGTACCACGGTGGCGGAGATTACAAAAGCAGCCGGCGTATCAATTAGTACGTTCCAGAATATCTTCCGTGCAAAAGACGGTGTACTGAACGAGTTGGTGGAGTTTATGTTTTCCAACCAGTTCGGTGTGGCGAGAAGGCTGGCCGGAGCGGATGCTCCTCCGGTATATGTATATGCCGTGGAGACGGCATTACAGATTGTGCTGACTGAGAGGAACGAGAATCTGAGAGATATCTACCTCGAGGCCTACACGCAGAGTGAGGCTGCCGATTATATCCACAAGCGCACAGCATCAGAACTGAGGAATATATTCGGTACTTATCTGCCCGGCTATTCCGAAAGCGATTTTTACGAAATGGAGCTTGGCTCAGCCGGGATCATGCGTGGATATATGGCGCGCAAGTGCGACATGTATTTCCCCTTGGAACGCAAGCTGCGCCGATTCTTGTCCATGAGCCTGCGTGCCTACTGTGTTCCGGAGGAGGAAGTGGAGGCGGCCATTCTTTTTGTTGAAAAGCTGGATATACGGACGATCTCCGATCAGGTCATGCAGGCATTGTTTAATATGCTGGCTGTACATTTTGAGTTCTCGCTGGAAGAGATGAACATGGAGAAACACTGACTGAAATATCTTATACAAGGAGGAGACGATATGAATAAAGTGATTAAGCGTGTTTTAACCATTTTGCTGATGGCTGTTATATTAGTTGCCGCTGTGTTTCTGGGGATATATTTTACCCGAATTCAGACCATTGGCAGCATAGAGCAGCTGACGGATTATGAGGATGGTTACAATCTTTATCGCATGGATGTTAAATATGATTACAGTATTGAGAATGTGATTGATCGCGGCATTGAGGACGATCAGATGATGATAGACTCAATGATAAAAGAAGTTCTTCCGCTGCTGCCTGTGACGATTAAAGTACCTAACTTCGGATGTACGTCCTTTTCACTGACCGACATGGACGGAGATGTTCATATGGGACGAAATTATGATTTCAAGCGGGATACTTCTGCCATGCTGGTTTACTGCACCCCAAAGGACGGCTATAAATCTGTTGCCGTTGCCGCTCTTGACAATGTTTCGGCAAATGTGCCGGATGAGAATATTAAAAAGAAGCTGGCGAGTCTGGCGGCACCCTTTATATGCCTTGACGGTATAAACGAAAAGGGTGTGTCCATTTCCGTGCTGACACTGGACAGCGAACCTGTGCGTCAGAACACCGGAAAGCCTGTCATTTCGACCACGCTTGCCATACGTCTTGTTCTTGACCGGGCGGCAACTACGGAGGAAGCAGTAGAACTTTTGCGCAGCTATGATATGTATTCTGCGTCTGGCAGAGACTATCATTTTTACATCACCGATGCATCCGGTGACGGAAGAGTGGTGGAGTATGACTGTGAAAGTGAAACGAGGGAACTTGTGGCAACACCGACCGAGGCGGTTACCAATTTCTTTATCATCTATAAGGAAAAGGCACTTCCAAATCAGAAAAACGGTATCTACGGTCACGGAAGAGAACGCTATGATGCGGTGATGAAGGTGCTGGAGGAAGAAAAAGGCAATTACACCAATGATACCGTGTGGACTGCGATGAAATCGGCGGCACAAAATCCTAATCCTGTCGACGTCACAAGCAATACCCAGTGGTCTGTCTCGTATAACAATACGGATCTTACCGCAGAGATTGTTATTCGTCGCAACTGGGAGGATATAATTCACTTTGAATTGGAATAAGTATGAGGGACAGGTTCCCTGGCTCTATGAGCCAGGGAACCTGTCCCTTAAAGAAAATCAAAAAAATTCTTTTAAAATAGAAACAGGTATGATATAATGGTTCAAGTTATATTAGGTAAAGGAGGCCATCTAATGAAACATATTAAATCTTTAAACACACGTTCATTAAAGAATTCTATGGTTAAAGGCGGATGCGGAGAATGCCAGACATCTTGCCAGTCAGCTTGCAAAACTTCCTGTACAGTAGGAAATCAGAGCTGTGAAAATAACAAGTAATTCATGGGCAGCGGTTTAGTCAGCTAAGTCGCTGCTCATTAATTGTACATGAAAAAGTAAAATGTAAGGAGCATTACACGTGGTTCATCAGTATAAAAATAATGGATACAATATTGTTCTCGATGTCAACAGTGGATCTGTCCATGTGGTAGACGAGCTGGTATATGATATGATTGGCTTATACGAGACCCATTCGAAGGAAGAGATCATTCAGGAACTTTCTGACCGTTATTCAAAAGAAGACATGGAAGAGGCCTATTCTGAGATCGAAGAGCTGGTTAAGGCAGAGTGCCTTTTCACCGAGGATATTTACAAAGACTATATCATTGATTTTAAAAAACGTCCGACAGTTGTTAAAGCTTTATGTCTGCATATTGCCCATGATTGTAATCTGGCCTGCAAATATTGTTTTGCCGAAGAGGGAGAGTATCATGGCCGCAGAGCACTTATGAGTTTTGAAGTCGGAAAGAAAGCATTGGATTTTCTTATTG
>JAEDGN010000093.1 GCA_016297495.1 Coprococcus sp. | reverse complement strand
ACATGTTCCAGACGTAATATTTCCTGTTTATGCACCATATGTATCCCCTCTCAGCTCCGGCACCACGGCCAGCAGTTTTTTTGTATAGTCATCCTGCGGATGCAGGATGACCTGCTCCCTTGTTCCGAATTCTTTCAGCCGGCCATGCTGCATAACCGCGATATAATCTGCCATTCTGGACGCCACCCCCATATTATGGGTGACAATCACAACAGCAGCCCCCGTCTCATCACGCATATCCAGCATCTGCTGCACTACCTGGGCCTGCACCGTCACATCCAACGCACTGGTCGGTTCATCCGCCAGCAGCAGCTTCGGATGAAGGCTCATGGCCATGGCAATGGCCACCCTCTGCTTCATGCCGCCGGACAACTGAAAAGGATAGGCATTCATCACATGCTTGGCATCCGGCAATTTTAATGTTGCCAGCATTTTTTTTGCCATTTCATAGCCCTGTGATTTTGGCATCTTCTGATGGCAGCGCAGCATTTCCACATACTGGTCGCATACTTTTCTTCTCGGATTCAGATAATCTCCTGAATTCTGAAAAATCATGGCGATACCTTCTCCCCTGATCTTTCGCAATTCTTCCGCTCCCATAGCTGCCATGTCTTTGCCGTCAAATAAAATCTGTCCGCCGTTTTGTTTTCCGCCCGCAGGAAGCAGCCCGATGGCGGCACGGATGATCGTGGACTTACCGCTTCCGGATTCCCCGACAATAGCAACTATTTTCCCTTCCGGGACAGCAAAACTGACATGTTTCACTGCTTCCTTTTCGTTCTGGTAAGTAATGCTGACATCCTTCAGCTCCAAAATGTTCATACCGTGCCCCTCTTCCTGCAATATCCGTCTTTCTAATTCCTAATCAACTGTTATATCTTTAGTAATAAAATAGAAATCTGCCACCGGCTGCACTGCATTTTTAACCCTTGCCGAAGATACCATATTCAAATAAGAATTGGTCAGGAACAGATTAGCCGCATCATCATTCAATACCTGTGAAGCCTCTGCCGCCAGTGCATATCTTTCCTCCGTATCAAAGGCTGCCGACATTTTCTTTACGATTTCATCGATTCTGTCATCATGAAAACCTGTCAGATTCTTTTTGCCCGATGTCCCCAGTCCGGTATACATGGTTTCCAGCCATACCTGCGGATCACCTGTCGGGGCCGAATTGTCATTGGCTGTATACATATCGAAATTGCCCTGGGTTTGATAATCTGACAGATTCTCCACCGCCAGAATCTCCATGTGAATGCCCACATTCTTCAGATCAGACTGGACAGCCGTTGCAAGAATGGCGGAATCCGCCGATCCGTGATCTGCCGCCTGAAGATAATTCAGCACAAGCTCTGAACCATCCGGCATTTCACGATAACCATCGTTGTTGATATCCTTATAACCTGCATTGTCCAGAATTTCAACAGCTTTTGCTTCATCACAGGTGTAGGCCGTAATGTTCTCATTACCAAATGGTGTCGCATCCGAATAGGCACTATGGGCAGCGCTGCCGCCAATGAGTTCTGCATAGGCTTCCCGATTGACTGCATAAGAGACCGCTTTGCGCAGCTCAATATCATGAAGCGGACTTGATTCTGCATGATTCATATAGGCCACATTGACACGCGGACTGATAATGGATGACACATGGTAGGCATCATTATCTGTAAACAAAGTCACACTTGTATTGTCAATTGTATTCGTAAGATCTACTTCACCCGACTGCACAGCCATGCCTCTCGCATCGGCGTCCACAATCTGTGTAACACTGATCGAATCAAGGCCTGTCTCCCCATCCCAGTAAGACGGATTGGCAGCCAGCTCCACGTTCTGCTCAGATACAAAGGAGGCTATCACATAAGGCCCTGTACATACAGGAGCTGTCTGAATCGTCTCATCACTTTGTGCCGTATCAATAATATCAAATACAGGTTCTACAAGATTATTTACAAGCGCCGCATTCGGTTCTGTTGTTTTGATTGTCAGATTCTGACCATCTGCCTCCATACTGTCGATCTTCAGATATTCCGCCGCACGGTCATTCACAGATACCGCTCTTTCAATGGATGCCTTTACAGCTTCCGCATCGACTGCTTTGCCGTTGCTGAATGTAACATTGTCACGAATATGGAACTTCCAGGTTGTGTCATCTACATTCTCCCATGAATCAGCAAGGCAGGCCTCTACCTTCAGATCATCATTCAATTTTACCAGTGACTCTCCCACGCCCAGACGGCTGAGTACCCATCCATTATAATCATTGGCAGGATCCAGATCCGCGGCAATCCAGAAAAAAGCAACATTGATATGCCTGTCCCCATTCCGGCTGCCATCCTCATCGCTTGCCGCTTCTGTTTTGCTGCCTGCTGTTTCTGCAGACTGCGATGTTTTCCCTCCGCATCCGGTCATCATTGACACGGCCATTGTAATGGCCATAAGAATTGCCGCCGCCTGACTCATTTTTCTTTTCTTCATTTTTCTCCTCTCCTTGTCATATAAAAAGTATATTACAGAACGCTTCGGCATTCTCTATCGGGATCATTTCCCGCTTTATCCCTCAACTTTCTTTAGGATCAAGAATATCTCTCAGACTGTCGCCCAGAAGGTTAAACACAATAACCGTTATAAAAATGGCCAGTCCGGCAAAGATCATGATCCATGGCGCTGTCTGAAGATAGGATTTTCCTTCATAAAGCATATATCCCCATTCCGGCGCCGGCGGCTGCGAAGCCAGCCCAAGGAATGACAGGCCGGCAAGGGCCAGCATCATTCCGCCCACATCCAGAGTAGCCATGATGACAACCTGGGGCACAATATTCGGCAGTACGTACCGGAACAAAATCCCTGCTGTTCCCACACCGCCAAAACGGGCTTCTGTAATATAATCCTTCGTTCTGATAGTCGCCGCCAGCCCCCGGGCCATTCTGGCATATTTTGTCCACCATACAAACGCCAGTGCCACCACCGTATTTAAAAGGCCCGGCCCTATCATACCAACAATGGCAATGGCAAACACCGTATCCGGAAATGCCAGCAGAATATCTGTCAGACGCATAATCACCGTATCCAGAAGGCCTCCGAAAAAGCCGGATATCATGCCAATGACAGTTCCAAGTACAGACACAATAACAATCATCAGAAATGTTAAGGCAAATGAATTGCTGGCGCCATAAAGAATTCTTGACAGTATATCCCGCCCGACATTGTCCGTTCCAAAGGGATGTGCTATACTCGGCGGCGACAGTTTCGCCGCATAATCTGTAGCCAGCGGATCGTAAGGAGCAAAATATCTGCCGAAAAATGCAGTAAACAGCACAATTCCCACCGCCAGAAGACAAAGATAAAAACGGAGCCACTTGCCTTTTTTCGTTTTTGCCGGCTTCATCCATGGCTTTCTCAACCCGGATTTTTTCTTCCGAAGCCGTATTTTCATCTCTTCACGCATTTAATCCACCCTCTTTCTCAGGCGGATCTGCGGATCCAGACATCTGTAGGCAATATCTACCAGCAAATTGACTGTAACATAGATCAGGGCCATCCAGATAACGTATCCCTGAATCAACGGATAATCACGAACACGAATGGCTTCCACCACCATATTGCCGATACCCTGCCATGAAAAAATAGTCTCAATAATCGCCGCGCCGCCCAGCAAATGTCCCACAGAAAGACCGATCAGGGTAATAATCGGAAGTATGGCATTGGGCAGTACATGTCCCCAGATAATCCTGCTCTCAGGAATACCTCTTGCTCTTGCGCCTGTCACATAATTCGCATTCAGCTCCTCCAGCAGCGCCGTCCGGATCTGGCGGGCATAGCTGGATATCATGGGAATCGTCAGAGTTGCCACCGGCAGGACCATGCCCTGCATAGAATCCACACTCACAACTTTGAACCATCCCAGCCTGACGGCAAATATATACATGAGCAAAAGTGCAAGCCAGAAGTTCGGCATGGAAATACCAAAAAATGACAAAAACCGGATCACATAATCTGCTGCCCTGTTTTTTTTCACTGCCGACAGAATTCCCAGGGGAAAAGCAATAACGACCAGAACCACCATGGATACGCCGGCCAGCTTCAGTGTCATCGGCAATTTTTTTGTCATCTGTGTCCACACAGACTCACCGAATTTTGAAGATTCACCAAGATCACCATGCAGGACATTGTCCAGCCACCGGACATACTGTACAAGAACCGGATCATTCAATCCCATTTCTTCCCGTGTTTTTTCCAGAAGCTCCGCTGAAGGCATCATACCCATTGAAACGTATTTCATTTCTGCCGCATCACTGGGCGCTGCCTGGGTAATGATAAAAGTCAGGAAAGTAACACCCAGCAGAACAACGAAAAGCTGCATAATCCTTTTAAAAATATATTTTAGCATCCGTGAAAATCTCCCTTTTCTCCCATTTCATTTTTATTTATCAATCCGACAAAATACGATACACAAATCAACACCGTAAGCTGAAAAAGCTCCTGCCCAAAAAGGCAGGAGCTTCGTTCTCCAAAAATCATGACGATATATAATTGTTCTACACCGGGTTAAATTATTAAATTGCGTACTTCGTATACGCTGTATCTGGTATAATTGTACCTGAATCACACAATTTTGTCAATATTTCACCCCGTCTGCCCTATGTTATTTACGTATAGCTTTATACAATTATCCATTCAGAATCTCTGTATTCTCCACTACTTCTTCCCGGATTCTGTCTGTTCAGAGTCCATCTGGCTCTCAGTCGTTTTCTCTTCTCCTGAGGTACTGATCTCTGCAGGAGACCCCTGTACAGGCTGATCTATGACAATAGAATCCCGCATAGCTGCAAGTTTCCTGCCAATAATATTGCCGCCTTCTTCTTCATACCACTGAATCTCAAAAAGCAGCGCATCACCATTGACAAGCTGAACAAGATATTGATTATGATAGGTCAGTTTCTCTCCGTTTTCTCCACTCTCTACTGTCGGCTGACACAAAGCTTCATAACCGTCTCTGCCAATGGTTGTCTGCTGAGCAGATTCAGTAAATATCTCGCTGATAACATTCTGAACATCATCATTCTCAATCTTCATGGCCGCAAAGAATACCGGAGGCTTAGACGAAAATGTCTGGCCCTTCAGAACGATCTCATCATAATCCCGCGATCTGTTGTATTCAAACAACGAATCATCATAAAGTATGTGATACCCAAGACTGCTCTCAAAATCCTTCAGTTCCTGAGCCTTCGTCTCCGTTACCTTCTCCGTCTCCACACTCTCCAGAACGGTGGCCGGGTTCGTCTCGGATTCTGTTTCCAATTCTGTCTCAGTCTCTGCCTTCTCAGTTGTATCTGTCTCACTGCCTGTATATCTCTTCTCGCATCCTGTCATTACCAAAAGTCCCACCAGCAGTACTAACATCATAATCCTGGATTGTCCTTTCATGCAACTCCCTCCTGCACGTTTTTCTTCTTCTCTGTGTATCGACTATACAGCAGTTTTTTACAGCCGTCAAGTGTCTGTCAAAAAATACAAGAATACTTTAAGATTATTTTCATTTTCTTACTGTAAAATTCTCAAAGTCTGATCTGTTATTCTTCTGTTTCGCTCTCCTCCTGTATACTAAGCTTGACTCTGAGGATCCTGTACATCGATTCATCGATTCTTTCTTCTGTAATGGTTCCATTGTGAACAGCGTCCAGCACCCCTTCATAGGCTTCCTGAAAATCTGCCGGTTCCAACAGGATATCCGCTCCTGCCTGGATGGCCATGACCGCTGCTTCTGAAGAACTGTAATCCTTTTGTATCTCTTCATCATTCAGGTAATCCGTCATAACAACTCCCTTAAATCCCAGCTCCCCTCGCAGGATCTCTCCGATCATCTTCTCCGAAAGGGACGCCGGCAGCTGACTTTCAGTAACAGCCGGTACAGCAATATGGCCAACCATAATAAAATCAACACCCTGTTCAATGGCACTGATATACGGAAGAAATTCCCTGTCCATAAGCGCCTCAAGAGAACTGTTGATCACCGGATATCCCGATATATTGGCAGCCGCCGCTCCATAACCCGGAAAATATTTCATGACCGCATGTATATTTTCCTCCTTCAGACCACGGATTACTTCCATTGCCATATCCGATACATTCTGTGCATCTGCGCCAAAGCTGCGGGTTCCCATCTGATAATTACTTCCAGACAGAACATCTGCCACAGGCGCCAGATTCATATTCAAACCATAGGAACGCATCCGTTCACCCACTGTCTTTCCCGCCTCATAAGCAGCACTGCTGTTACCGCTGCGTCCTATTTCCGACATGGATGGTATGGCTTCGGATG
>JAEDGN010000031.1 GCA_016297495.1 Coprococcus sp. | reverse complement strand
ATAACTTTTATATAAAACTTTTTTAATTCATGTTACAGTTCGGCCTTTTAATTTTCCAGAGCACAGTACGAACAGTTTCTACCTTCAAACACGATTTCGCTCGACGAAAAAGCGCATCGGTACTTCTGCCGTAACTGTGCTGTCAGATGAACATAGGCCAAGTAGATACTAGTACATCGTATCTTAAATAACTGGACCGAATACTTGCCCGTTTTTTCGATAGCACTGTTCAAAAAGCCTCAACGTAGCCCGCTACGCCTGCGTTTTTTGAACAGCACTCTCAAAAAAACGTTCTGCGCATTAGTCCAGTTATTTTGCGAACGATGTACTAGTTCATCCCGTTATAAAGTCATACATATCTTTAACATTTTTAATACCAATAACTTTGATGCCCATTTCCTTTTTAAAATATTTCATATTACTTGCCGGTATACAACATGTCTTAAATCCCAGTTTTTCTGCCTCTTTTACACGCTGTTCTGCCTGACTGACGGCTCTTACTTCTCCCGTTAAACCGACCTCTCCGAATATCATGGTATCAGAACTAACTGCAGTATTTCGATAGCTGGATATAATCGCTGCTATGATGGCCAGATCAATAGCCGGTTCATTTAATCGCATGCCGCCTGCAAGATTAATATAGGCATCGCATCCCGCCAGTTTAAGGCCCAGCCTTTTCTCCAATACAGCCAGCAAAAGATTGACTCTGTTATAATCTGTGCCTGCTGCCGTTCTCCGCGGTATTTGAAAATTCGTCTGGCAGACCAGCGCCTGCACTTCCAGCATTAATGGTCTTGTCCCTTCCATAGCACAGGCAACCACTGAACCTGATGTTCCCTCAGGCCTTCCGCTCAACATAAATTCTGACGGGTTTTCCACTTCCACCAGACCTTCGCTGCGCATTTCAAACACACCAATCTCATTTGTGGAGCCAAAACGATTTTTAACCGCCCTCAACAAACGATAAGAAGCATGCCGGTCACCTTCAAAGTAAAGCACTGTATCCACCATATGTTCCAGCACACGCGGTCCGGCAACGACTCCCTCTTTTGTCACATGACCCACTATAAAAATAGCAATATTCTCTTTTTTCGCCAACTGCATCAATACGCTGGTGGCCTCTCTGACCTGACTGACACTTCCCGCACCGGAACTGACATCCTCCCGATACATGGTCTGAATTGAATCAATAATAACAATTTCAGGTTTATATTTTAAAATAGTATTCTGTATTCTGTCCAGATCAGTCTCACATAACATCCACAAGTCATTTTTAAAATTCCCCAGGCGATTTGCTCTGAGACGAATCTGTTGAAGTGATTCTTCACCGGACACATAAAGAGCTTTACATGCCTGTTCTGACAGACAGCGGCACATTTGCAAAAGCAATGTTGATTTGCCTATACCCGGATCTCCGCCAACCAGGACCAACGAACCTGATACAATGCCGCCTCCCAGAACACGATCCAACTCCAGTATCCCCGTCATTCTTCGCTTTTCTTCGCTGGAATTAACAGATGAAAGCCACACCGGTTCCGCAGCCTTCATTTCATGTCCCTCATTCTTCTGGGATGTTTTTCTGATTGCCGGTTCCTCCACAAACGTGTTCCAGCCTTTACATCCCGGACATTGTCCCATCCATTTTGCCGATTCAAAACCGCATTCCTGACAGAAAAAAACACTTTTTCCCTTCGCCATATAGCATTTCCTTTCTTTACTTCGTCTGTAAATACTTCCTGCACAGTTAATTCAGAAAATGTCCTATATTGTAAAAAGGACGCTGCAAAGCCAATTCTATAACATTTGCAGCATCCTTCTCTACCATCACTGAATAAATGTTTATTATACTCTGACTACCTTAACGTTCTTCGGTTCAGCTCCAAGTTCCACACTTAAAACAAGCTTGCCGCCCAGATTGGTCGTCATATGTCCGATGTTTACATCATCCACATAAACCTCATACTCCTGTTCAGCCTCCAGTTCCAGTGTAATCTGTGTATCTTCAAATCCTTCCACACGGAATTCTGTTCTGACATCTGTCTCTTCAAAATCAAAAACAGCAGTTCCCGGCACTGATTCGTAAACAAATAATTCGTTCTTCTCAAGTTTGGTGATATCCTTAAATGTTTTTATCTTATAAATATCTCCATTGAACTCAAAATCAGAGACCTTCCTTTTACTGGTCAATGTATAATTGCCAAAACTCAGGCTGTCTCCGCTCTCAATACGAATTAATTCTTCAACAACTGCCATGTTATTATCCTCCAGTCACATACATTAGGGTGTACGTTTATCACTTGTTTTGTTGATCCCCTACATCTATATTATACATGAAAACAGGTCATCTGACCAGTATCTTTATCATTTCGGAATGAATTTAATATGACCATCTTCCATCTCAAGGCAAACCGTGTCACCCTTTCCAAAACGACCTTCCAGATATTCCTCAGCCATCTGATCTTCCACTTCATTCTGAATGGCACGTCTTAGAGGACGGGCACCATAATTCTCGTCAAATCCTGCATCAGCCAGATGATTCCTCACCCCATCAGAAATAATCATCTCAATATTGAGCTGTGTCTGTATCCTGTTCTGAATAGTCTTCAGCATAATACCGGCAATCTCTCTGACATTCTCTTTTGTCAGCGGGTGGAATACGATGGTATCATCAATACGATTCAAAAATTCCGGTTTAAACAAACGCTTTACCTCATCCATAACACCGGCCTTCATCTTCTGATAATCAGCTTCCTGAGTATCACCGATTGTAAATCCCAGCTTCTTAGGAGCCACAATACTGGATGCTCCTGCATTGGAAGTCATAATGATAACTGTGTTCTTAAAATCGATCTTTCTTCCCTGAGAATCTGTAATATGACCGTCATCCAATACCTGAAGCAGAATATTAAAGATATCCGGATGCGCTTTCTCAATTTCATCAAAGAGAAGGACTGAATATGGATTTCTTCTGATTTTCTCACTCAGCTGTCCTCCTTCTTCATATCCCACATAGCCAGGAGGCGAACCGATCAGCTTGGACACACTATGCTTCTCCATATATTCAGACATATCCACACGAATCAGTGCATCTTCCTTGCCAAACATAGCTTCAGCCAGTGCCTTGGACAATTCTGTCTTGCCGACACCTGTCGGCCCAAGCAGGAGAAATGAACCAATCGGCCTTTTTGGATCCTTCAGACCCACACGACCACGACGTATCGCTTTTGCTACGGCGGATACCGCTTCATCCTGACCGATTACTCTCTGATGCAGTATGGATTCCAGCTTCCTCAAGCGCTCCGACTCCTCTTCCTCCAGCTTCTTAACCGGGATTTTTGTCCAGCTTGATACAATATCTGCCACTTCATTCTCACCAACGATCAACTGCTCATCGCCGCGTGCCTTCTCCCATTCGCTGTTCAGGCGAATCATCTGATCATTCAATTCCTTCTGGCGGCGCTTAATCTCGCTGGCCCGTTCGTAAGCTTCCTCTTTGATAGCATTCTCTTTCTCTTCTTCAAGATCTGCCACCTGATTCTCCAGCTCTTTAATCTCCGGAGAAGAAGTATACGTACTAAGCCGCACCTTGGATGAAGCCTCATCAATTAAGTCAATCGCTTTGTCCGGAAGGAAGCGATCATTGATATAGCGCGCAGACAGATGTACAGCCGCCGTCAGCGCCTCATCTGTAATCCGGACATGATGATGATTCTCATAGGCAGACCTCAATCCTTTTAAAATTTCAATGGCTTCCTTCTCCGATGGTTCCTCCACCATAACCGGCTGGAAACGCCGCTCAAGGGCCGCATCCTTCTCAATATATTTTCTGTATTCCTCTATGGTTGTCGCCCCAATAATCTGAAGTTCGCCCCGTGCCAGAGAAGGTTTAAGAATGCTGGACGCATCTATGGCCCCCTCCGCACCTCCTGCACCAATAATCGTATGAATCTCATCTATAAATAAAAGTATATTGCCATCCTCACGTACTTCACTTATGACCCGCTTAATCCTCTCCTCGAATTCTCCGCGATATTTGGAACCGGCCACCATACCGGATACATCAAGCGTCAGCACCCGCTTATCCTTAATGGTATCCGGCACATTGCCGCTGACTATCTTCTGAGCCAGCCCTTCTGCTATGGCTGTCTTGCCCACACCCGGTTCACCGATCAGGCAGGGATTATTCTTTGTTCTTCTGGAAAGAATCTGAATCACACGCTGTATCTCATCCTGTCGTCCAATAACCGGATCAAGCTTTCCTTCCCTGGCATAAGCCGTCAGATCACGACTATATTGATCCACCATCATCGGTTCTCCCTTTTTCTTGGATCTGCCCTTGGCGGAAGCAATATCTTCCCTGGCAGACTGAGCATCCATTCCGATTCCCAGTACTATATCCTGATATATCTTTTGAGCCTGAACACCAAGAGAAGCCAGAAGCTGCGCGGCCACACAATCATTCTCCCTCAAAATAGCAATGAGCAGATGCTCCGTGCCGATGGCTGAAGATCTGAAACGCAGAGCCTCCCGACTGGCAAGTTCCAGAATCCGCCGACTTCTCGGTGTGTATTCTTCCGGCTCCGCAACGGCTGTACCGCTCCCCTGTATCAACTGACTAACCATGTGCATGACCTTCTCTTCCGTCACACCATGATCCTCCAGTACCTGGCAGGCCAGCCCCTCCTTTTCGCGCAGCAAGCCAATCAATATATGTTCAGTCCCAATATAATTGTGATTCAGTTCTGCGGCAGCTTCCTTAGAATAATGTATCACATTGGCTGCCATCTGTGTAAATCTGTATTGCATACAAACCTCCTGCTGTTATTTATATTCTGTCTTATTCTTCCCGCGAAACGGCACTTGAAACTTCTATAAAAGGCAGATACTTCTGTATATATGCAGCCCGCGCACGTCCTCTCTCAGAACCACTGATAGCAGCTGCTGCGTCTGCTGAAAGAACAGCATCATCCACATCTACCATCATGGCAAAAGGCCCTATCATGGTTCCCGCAGGCCAGACACCATTCAAGTCTCCTATGTGAACCAGAGACAGATATTCCATGGTCTCATCATAACTCAGATCCTTTGCATATCTTAAAAGTCCATACGCTCTGTACATCTGGTCTTCTTCCTGAAACCGTCCGGTATGGAACACCTGATCAGCCACTTTTTTCTCCTGTCCAACCAGCTGTCCGGTGAGATGCTCCAACGCAGAAATAATCTCTCCCTCTGAGAGACCAAGGGTCTTCCTGTTCTTCACCCGGTAAATACTTCCCGGTGCCTGAGTCTGCCCATGGAAATGTGCACGAAGCGAGAACCCGTACTGCCCCAGCCCCTTCTCCAGCTGAACAATCTGCTGTTTCTTCTCAAGATACGGCAGATGCAGCAGATAAGAGGCAGACATCCCTGTTCCCATATAGAGAGGACTGGCTGTCAGGTAACCATACTTTTTATTAAAAGCATATCTGAGATATCTGTTCAGGCTGTCATCTACAAGATTAGCTGTCTTCACAGCCTCCTGTATACGGCTGCCTCCACAGGACACCTGAATACACAGATGTTCCTGGCCATTGACCAGAATACTGACAGCTTCATCCTCTGACAAAAGCAGTCCCATCCTGTGTTCCTTGACAAACATCTGAGGCGGTATAGCCAGCCTGCCCAACAGCGCCTTCCTCTCATATTCCTTCATCAGTGCCAGATTCAGAAAACGGAACTTCATCTGAAGTACCTTCTCTGATTCTCTCACCGCATAGCAGACCGACTCCAGAAGAGCCTGCTGCTGTTCTCCATTCATCTTATCCTCAAAGGGATACCCCTCAATATTACGGACAAGGCACACCTGCCCGCCTATGATAATACCTGTATTGCACTCCTCCGACTCATACCATCTACGCATGCTCTCCCGCTCCTTCTTTGCCGGCTCTGATGATGTCACGGATACGGGCCGCTTCTTCATACTCCTCTTTGGCAATGGCCCTCTTAAGAGCAGCCCTGAGTTCTGTCTCCGTGGATCTCTCGTCTACAGTAAAGGCAATGGTCTCTTCCTGCTTTTCCTCACCGCTATCTTCACCTGATTCTGATGGAAAGAATGGTATATGTACCGTCTCGCCGCTGCAAACAGGTTCCTTACCTGTGTGCTCGCAGTTTCCCTGAATCTTTTTCAGATAACCATCCAGAAGAAAATTAAAGGTTTTATAACATTCCGGACATCCAAAAGTACCGTATTTTAAGAATTCATTATAAGTCATATGGCAGGACGGACATACTATATTCGTCTTCTTAAGATTCTCCTCATCTGCCGTATCCTGTCTTCTTCCAAGAACACTGGCCAGAAGATTAGCCAGAAATGATGTATCTGTCAGGGAAACAAATGTATGGTCGATGCCCGTTTCCTTTGCTGCACAGGCTTCACATAAATGCAGTTCCTTCTTCACACCGTTAATAATCTCTGTATAACAGATCACTGCTTCATTCTCATGGCATCCATCGCAAAGCACTCCCTATCCCTCCTCTGAATAATCTGACGGCCGTTCATAATAATCATAAATCATATCTATCATCTCATGGACCTCATCTCTCGTAATACCCTTACACATAGCTCCCGCGAGCATAACCTGAAGATCCCGCAGCAGCTTATTCCTGGCCGAAGCCTTATTACAATCTATAGCTATAACAGCCCCCTTCCTCCGGTCCAGCTTCACGTAGCCTTCCTGCCGGAGTACTGTATAGGCCTTATTCACCGTATGCATATTGATACCAACACGATCTGCCAGCTGCCTTACAGATGGCAGAGAATCACCCGCAGACAATTGTGATGTGGCAATACCAATCACAATCTGATTGCGCAGCTGAATGTACAACGCTTCATCACTGTTAAAATCTATCTCCAGTATCATGCATTCACCTTCTCTTATGATATTTGTTATACACATTGTAACACAGATATCACGAAAATCAATCCTATTTTATCTTTTTTTCAGTGAAATACCCAGCCAGGGGAGCATGAAGCCCATATAAATCAGCAGCATAATTCCACACTGCCAGGCCAGACGCCAGAATAAACTGCTGCCATTTCCCGGCAAAAAACCAACCATCCCCAGATTGCCGGACCATACTGAGATCCGTGCACTCAGTACAGCTGCACAGGCCGAAAACAGCAGGAAACGCACAGCATATAGCCTGACACCTGCCAGCTGATACATCCTGACCAAAGCAATAGCCGTCACCACTGCGTTGGCCAAAAAAACACCTATGACATAACCCGGAATACCCATTTCAGGCACCAGCAGCAAAATTCCTGCAATCCTGATGGCAGAGGCAATGACATGGTGCATCAATGTCTCATTCATTTTACCCAATCCATTTAAAGTTCCTGCTAACAAAGATTGTATATACATGAGCGGGCATAAAACAGCAAAAAGACGGATATAATAACCGGCCTGAACATCATCAAATAAAAGTACTCCTATATCTCCGCCATAAGCAGCAAACAGGAGGCAGACAAATATTCCCATCATGAGGCAGTATTGAATACTTTTCTCAAAAGTATCGGCAATCACTCTGTAATTATGCACCTCCTCCGCTTCAGATACAGCAGGGAGCAGTAAAGTAGACAACGCATTGGTCACAGTATTCGGAAATGATATGACTGGCATGACAATTCCCGTCATCACACCAAACAATTCCAGAGCACGATTAGAACTGCCGCAGTATCTGGTCAGCATCATGGGAATCAGAATCATTTCTGTACTCTGAAGCATTGTCACTGACACACGGTTCACTGTCAACAGACCCGCATATTTCCAGAGACGTTTTCTGATCTTTCCTACCGCCTCCATTGCCGCAGACGTTCTCTCCTCCCGGTGTATATGGATTTTATAACACACCAGCGTCAGCAGACAGGATACACTCTCCCCGGCTGCCAGTCCCCATACAGCAACAGATGCGTCTGCAGGATGACGATGATAGACCAATACCGACAAACCAAAGATACAGCCTACCCTTGCCAGTTGCTCCAGCAGCTGAGCTGCTGCCGGGACAGCCGTTTCCCTACATCCATAAAAATAACCACTGACACAATTATGCATAGCTGCGAAAGGCAAAGCTATGGCAAGAATATGCAAATATGGACCACAGGCCTTTTCATTAAGTATTCGTATACTTATGAAATCTGCATACAAATACAGAATAGCACTGCAGATCAGAGACAGCCCGAGAGACCAGACAATTGCCATCATAACGGTTATTCTTACTTCTCTTTTTTTCGCAGCAGCATGGAAGGCTGAAACCATCTTCGACACTGCCACCTGCATTCCTGTGCTGCTCAGGGCCATGCAGAACATAAAAACAGGAAATATCAGCTGATACCGCCCCAATTCCGCATTGGAGATCAGGTTCGCCAGATAAATCCTGTTAAATAAGCCAAGCAGCCGGGCTATCAGCCCCGCCGCCGTAAGTATCAGTGTTCCTTTGAACAGTTCTCTTTTAACCGACATAACCGGTACCACCATTTTTTATCTATTCTATGGAACGAAATAAAAAAACATGCCAGTTCTGATAAATCCTATGATTGAATCAACATTTTCAGCATTATTTATCAGTCTCTGCTGACAGCTTCACACAGCGGACGGAGTCTGCGGACAGCTGCCTCTATATCCGGTTGAGCAAAAATGCCTGAAACAATAGCTGTGCCTGCCAGTCCAAGATGAACAAGCTTTGTCACATTATCCGCATCAATGCCGCCGATAGCCACTACCGGAATCTCCACAGAAGCCGCAATTTCTTTCAGGCGTTCTTCCGTCATGGACCTTGCATCTTTTTTGGTCGTTGATCCAAAGATAGCACCGGACCCAAGATAATCAGCACCGGCTAACTGGGCCGCCCGGGCCTGTTCCACAGTCTTGGCCGTCACACCCAGAATCTTATCCGGCCCAATCTTCGCCCGGACATCCCCCGCTGCCATGTCATCCTGTCCCACATGAACACCTGAGGCATCTACAGCCAGACAGACCTCAATATTATCATTGATAATCAACGGCACACCATATCTATCCGTCAGATTCTTGATTTCTCTGGCCTCGGCAATAAAATCCCCCTGAGCCATCTCCTTCTCTCTGAGCTGAACCATAGTTGCCCCGCCCTTCAAGGCTTTCTCCACGTCCTCTGCCAGTGTACGGCCGTTCAGCCATGCACGATCCGTCACCGCATATAATATCAGATCACTTCTGTTCATTTCTTTCATCCTCTCTATACTCTTTTTTCGCAGCAACATGCTATTAACATGAATGTTCCGCTTACCTGTTCATAGATCCTCCAATTATGGTTAATTTTGCGAAAGCAAAATATGTTTCACTTCCTCCATATCCATGTCCTCCAGAACATAATCAGCTTCCGGCATCGGTTCCTGCGGAGATATATTGGAATGAATATACAAAGTACGAAGTCCCGCTTCTCTGGCACCCCTGACATCACAAATCCCATCATTACCGATCATAATGGCTGAAGAAACATCAACATTCTGATCCTGCAGCAGCTTTTTAAAAAACCTTACATCCGGCTTCTTAAATTCATAATCCGATGAAATATAAATCGCATCAAAATACTTAAATATATCCAGAGCCCGCATCTCATACTCGGTAAAAATCCGTTGAGCATTAGACAGCAAGTACAATTTCTTTCCGCTGCTGCGAAGCGCTTTCAGCATCTCCTCCGTTCCCTCATACAGACGGATATACTCCATAGACAACACTCTGAAAAACTGACCGGCATGAACGGCCAGTATCCTGTCCGTTGCCACCCCTTTTGCTTCAAACAATGCCTGAAACACGTCTTCGATCCGGATCTCCGGAAAAGACTCATGACTGTCCCGTCGAAAACCTTCTTTGCCCTTTTCCATCTTCTGAACGATAGCCTTGTAAGCCGCTTTCATCTCCCCTGCCTCATAGCATGCGCCATAAAAGCCATAAAACAGGGCCATCTTCTCCCATAATTGATCTGAATCCTCATCTGTATGGATATCCACCAACGTACCATACAGATCAAAAATGCAAGTCTGATACATCTTAATAATGCCTCCTGAATTATTTGTGATACGGTTCATTATGAATGATACGATAACTCCGGTATATCTGTTCCAGCAAGATGACCCGCATCAGCTGGTGCGGAAAGGTCATAGCTGAGAAACTGAGCTTTTCGTCAGCACGATCAAGAACTGCCTTCGAGAGGCCAAGGGATCCGCCGATAATAAATGTCAGATGACTCTCCCCGCCAATCCCCAACTGCTCGATCCTGGCCGCCAATTCTTCTGAACTGCGCATTTTTCCCTCTATGGCCAGCACAATGACATAGCTGTCTTCTTTCAGCACCTTTAATATGCGTTCCCCTTCTTTTTCCTTGATCTGCATCTCCACGGACTCACTGGCATGATCCGGTGTCTTCTCATCTGCTACCTCCACGATCTCCAGCTTACAGTAACGACTCAGTCTTTTACTGTACTCCTGTATAGCCTGTACATAAAATTTTTCTTTGATCTTTCCAACTGTAATCAATGTGATTCTCATACTTCTCCTGCCCTGCACGCCTCCCAGAACTGTTCCATCTCCGATTTCGGCATGCTGCTGAGATCACCTACCAGAGACAGGCTTAAATTACCAATATCAAAATGCTTCTGCATAAATCGCTGTACATCCTCCTCTGTCACTGCTTCTATCAATCTGACAACATCCTCCACTGGCACAATGGTTTCATTGTGAATATAATATTTACCATAATTACTCATACGATTATAGGTGCTCTCATCAGAAATAATCAGATCTGTCTTGACTGATTCTTTCACAATATGCAGTTCTCTTTCTGATACCGTTTTTTTCTTCAGTTCATCAATAATATTGAGTACAGCCTGAATTACCGGACGCACCTGCTCCGGATGAACCGCTGCATAAATATGAAAGAGACCGCCTTTTTCATAAGAACCGCCATAGGAATAAATGGCATAGGCTAATCCCATATCCTCGCGGATAACCTGAAATAATCTTGAGTTTACATTACCGCCCAGCAGATTATTGGCAACACTGAAAATATAACGCTCCGGATCATAATAATCAATGGATTCAAAAGCCATGATCATATGTACCTGTTCGATATCCTTGTGCTGCATATAAAGGGAAGGATAATACAATGCGTGATCCTGATTTTCAAAGTCTGCATTATTTCCTGATGGCACTGCAGAAAAAGCCTTCTCCAAAGCCATCCGGACTTTCTCCTCATCGAAATATCCGGACAGGGAAATAACCATTCTGTTGGCCGTATAATATTCTGCCATAAAATTCAGTACATCCTGTCTGTGAAAATTCTGAATGACCGATTTCTCACCGGATATAAGATATCCCAGTGGATGATCCCGCCATACCGCTTCCTGCAGACGTTCATGGACAATATCTTCCGGAGAATCATCATACATATCAATCTCCTCCGCAATAACACCCAGTTCCTTCTGCAGATCCTCCTCACTGATCATCGAATTCGTCAGCATATCCCCTAAAATATCAATAGCTTTATAAAGATGTTCATACAAAGTTTTCGCATAATAGCAGGTATACTCTTTCGTTGTATAGGCATCCATATTACCGCCAATTTCCGTCATGGCGTCCGCCAGTTCTCTGGCTGTACGGCGTCCGGTCCCTTTGAACATCATATGTTCAATAACATGGGCCATTCCATTATTCTGATCATTTTCATTCACTGAACCAGCTCTGACCCACACTCCCAATGATGCAGAACGGTACTGCGGCATATATTCCATAGCCACCTGAATGCCATTGCTTAAATTAAAGGTCTTAACCATTCTTTCACTCTTTCCAAAACAAATCTATTATATCGATTATACTATATTCCTGAATATTAGCAAATAGTTTGCACAAACTATTGCTGTGCTGTTTTGGTTCTTTTTTCTGTTGACGGAAACAGAAAGCTATTTGTTTACTCATGTATCGGACAAACCTCTTTCTTAAACGGAACACGTTCCCACTTAACAAAGAACACAGCGAATACTAAGGATTTTCGTTCACAATGCTCCGAAAATCCAAGTACCGGCGTTCTTTGAATAGTTCCGTTCCAAGAAAAAGGTTTGCCCGATACATATCATATTACCTGTACTTTCTGTTTCCTGTTCACATAAATCAACAATGAAATAAAAACCAGAAAAAATGAACTTATTTAAATTAATAAGGAGGTTTTTTAACGTTATGAAAAAAATACTGTATTTATGCTGTGGTGTGTTGATGATTGTTTTGGTGGGTTGTTCGAAGCCATCGTCCTCTGCCGTACAGACGAGGAATGATCTGACAACGGAACATTTAGCTGGTCTTACGTCAGGTATGAAACGAACGGATGTGATTGATTTGATTGGAGAAAATGATGAAGCGCTGGCAAGTAAAGAAGATTTTGATGTTTACACTCTGGCTGACGGATCAACGGCTGTGCTTCGCTATAAGGACGATATCCTTCAGTCAGCATTTATTCGAAATGCTGACAATTTTGAAGATAAATTGTTTAATGTATTTGAACGACCGGCAGAAGAAAGCGGCGCACAAACAAACATCGGCAATACAAATGTGGACAATAACGACAACAATACTAACAACGGCAGTACAAATCAGACAGAGACCAGCAGCAATCAGAATGATACTACAAATATGATCTATGAAAGTACCGGAGAAACGACTAACAATAATATCCGCTGACACAGGAAGAATTATTAACCTTATCTGCGACAAAACCCCCGGTGCAAGCACCGGGGGGTCCTGTCTATACTCTATTTTGAAGAATCATTGACTGATTATTCAGCAGCTTTCTTAATGTAGCCAGCCAGTCTTTCCTTAGCATCTGCTTCTGTCTTAACATACAGTGCCTCAGCTGTTTCTGGGAAGCCCTTCTTAAGAGATGCATAACGAACTTCATCCATGATGAATGCTCTGAAGTCGCCCTTTGGTTCCTTAGTAGAATCAAGGATGAATGGATTCTTGCCCTGAGCCTTCAGTTCTGGGTTGAATCTCCAGCATGACCAGTAACCGCAATCTACAGCCTGTTTAATTCTTGTCTGAGCACCTGCCATACCACCCTTGATACCGTGGTTGATACATGGAGCGTAAGCAATGATTAATGATGGGCCATGATATGCTTCAGCCTCTTTAAGAGCCTTGATGAACTGGTTCATGTTAGATCCCATAGCAACCTGTGCTACGTATACATAACCATAGGAAGCAGCCATCATACCAAGGTCTTTCTTCTTTGTCTTCTTACCTGAAGCAGCGAACTTAGCAACTGCACCTACAGGTGTGGACTTGGAAGCCTGACCACCAGTATTGGAGTAAACTTCTGTATCTACAACGAATACGTTGATATCTTCATTGGAAGCAAGAACATGATCGAGACCGCCGTAACCGATATCGTATGCCCAGCCGTCACCACCGAAGATCCACTGTGACTTCTTAACTAATAAGTCATAGCCTTCAACGATAGCATCACAGATAGCCTTAGCTTCAGCATTGTCGCCGTCATAAGCCTTAGCAGCAGCTAACAGAGCAGCTGATGTAGCCTTGGAAGCGTCGCCTTCTTCCTTAGTGTCTAACCAAGCCTTAGCTTCGTCAGCAGCAACACCAAGTTCGATTAAGCCTTTGATCTTGGAAGCCAATGCTTCTCTACGATGTTTCTGACCCATGAACATACCTAAACCAAACTCAGCGTTATCCTCGAACAGGGAGTTACACCAAGCAGGACCCTGGCCTTTTTCGTTGGTTGTATAAGGCATGGAAGGAGCAGAACCACCCCAGATAGATGTACAACCTGTTGCGTTAGCAACATACATTCTATCACCAAATAACTGTGTTACAAGTTTGATGTAAGGTGTTTCGCCACAGCCTGCACAAGCGCCTGAGAACTCAAGTAACGGTTTCTCGAACTGTGAACCCTTAACTGTATATTTATCCATTGGGTTAGCCTTCTGTGGAAGAGCTACTGCATATTCCCAGTTTGGAGCTTCGCCAAGCTGAGTTTCCAGTGGAACCATAGACAGAGCCTTTGTAGGACAGATGTTTGCACAGCTGCCGCAGCCCAGACAGTCAAGTGGAGATACCTGCATCTTGAACTGATATTTGCCAGCAAGGTTAGCCTTACCTGCAACAGCACCGAAGCCAGCTGGAGCTGCAGCTACTTCTTCATCTGTTAACAGAACAGGTCTGATTGTTGCATGTGGACAAACATATGAACACTGGTTACACTGAATACATTTAGCGCTATCCCATACAGGAACCTTAACAGCAACACCACGTTTTTCGTATGCAGCTGTTCCCAGAGGGAAGTGACCATCTTCTCTGCCATTGAATGCAGATACTGGTAAAGAATCGCCATCGCATGCGTTCATTGGGAATACAACGTCTTTTACGAAATCTGGTACATCCTGTACAACAGGTGCATCATCAGGACATGTAGCCCAGCTTTCCGGTACAGGAATCTCAACAAGCTTGTCAAGACCTGCATCAACTGCTGCGAAGTTCTTGTTAACAACGTCTTCACCCTTCTTGCCGTAGGACTTAACGATCATTTCCTTCATATACTTAACTGCTGTATCGATAGGAATGATGTTAGCCAGTTTGAAGAATGCTGCCTGAAGAACGGCATTGGTCTTACCATTTAACTTCAGCTCTGCATCAACTGCTGCTGCATTCAGGATGTAGAATTTAACATGTTTTCTAGCCAGCTGCTGTTTAACTCTGGATGGAAGCTTCTCTTCAAGTTCTTCCGGAGCCCAAACTGTGTTGAACAGGAATGTACCGCCTTCCTTGATGTCGCCAAGGATATCATACATATGGATGTATGCCTGGTTATGACATGCAATGAAGTCAGCTGTCTTTACAAGGTATGTGGAACGGATAGGTGTCTTACCGAAACGAAGATGAGACTGTGTAACACCACCGGACTTCTTGGAATCATAGTGGAAATATGCCTGAGCATACATATCTGTATGGTCACCGATGATCTTGATGGAGTTCTTGTTGGCACCTACTGTACCATCAGAACCAAGACCCCAGAACTTACAGCTTGTTGTACCTGCAGGAGCAACGTCAACTTCTGGAATGATTGGCAGGGAAAGACCTGTTACATCATCAACGATACCTACAGAGAAGTTGTTCTTTGGCTGATCAAGCTTCAGATTCTCGTAAACGGAGATGATGGAACCTGGTGTAACATCCTTGGAACCAAGGCCATAACGTCCGCCAACGATATCGTACGTCTTGCCTTCCTTGAATGCAGCTGCACATACATCGACATAAAGAGGTTCGCCGTAGCCTGTAACTTCCTTAACTCTATCCATAACTGCAATCTTCTTAACTGTAGCAGGGATAGCTTCGAACAGCTTGTCTGCGCAGAATGGTCTGTAAAGATGAACTTTAACGATACCAACCTTCTCACCCTTAGCTGTCAGGTAATCGATAACTTCTTCAGCAGCTTCACACATGGAGCCCATAGCAATGATGATTCTCTCAGCATCCGGTGCACCATAGTAGTTGAACAGCTTGTACTCACGGCCTGTCATCTCGCTGACTTTAGCCATGTACTCCTCAACAATTGCAGGCAGTGCATCGTAGAACTTGTTGCTTGCTTCACGACCCTGGAAATAAATATCCGGATTCTGAGCTGTACCTCTCATAACCGGATGTTCCGGATTCAGAGCGTCTGCTCTGAACTGAGCAAGTGCATCATAATCTACTAATTTAGCTAATTCATCATAATCTGTACATTCAACTTTCTGAATCTCATGAGAAGTTCTGAAACCATCAAAGAAATGAAGGAATGGAACACGGCCCTTGATTGTAGAAAGATGAGCAACAGCTGATAAATCCATAGCTTCCTGTACGGAGTTGGAGCAAAGCATTGCAAAACCTGTCTGACGGCAAGCCATAACATCAGAGTGATCACCAAAAATGTTCAGTGCATGGTAAGCTAAAGCTCTGGCACTTACATGGAATACACAAGGAAGTAATTCACCTGCGATCTTATACATGTTAGGGATCATAAGTAATAAGCCCTGAGAAGCTGTATAAGTTGTTGTTAATGCACCAGTAGCGATAGAACCATGAACTGCACCTGAAGCACCTGCTTCGGATTCCATTTCTACTACATTAACTGTCTGACCGAAGATGTTCTTTCTGCCGTTTGCTGCCCAATCGTCAGTTACTTCTGCCATAGGTGAGGATGGTGTGATAGGGAAGATACCTGCAACCTCTGTAAACGCATAGGAAGTCCATGCAACAGCGGTATTACCATCCATCGTTTTCATAACTTTTGCCATGATAATTTTCTCCTTTCTATGTATGACCATATCAATAACTACTATTGACAGGTAGTCATTCTTCACTGTTTATTTTAATACAATTTGTATAGAACGTCAAGAACATACCATACCTATTTTGTTTATTTTTTCACACAATCTTGTATACATAAAACATATAAGTCATAAAAATAGCCGTGCAAGAAGCAGTTTTCCTCACAGGAGCTACAATCCTGCCAAAAAGGATTTATTCGGCCGGGCTGACTTCCATCCAGATATAACCATCTTCCGATTCTGATGCATATATCCGTATATCATCATAAATCATACTGTAATAATCTCCCGATACATTGTTAAAAAATGTCGTGCTTTCCTGCTCCAAAGGAGCCTGATCCGCCCTTCCGGCATACTCATCAAGCAGTTTTATGAGCAGCACCATCAGTGACTCCGCATCACTTCTCTGTGACAGATAGGCCTCTACAGAGTGAACCCGCTCCGTTACACTGTCATAATTAATCTGCACAAAACTATATTCGTCAGACGGATGATAAAAACTGCAGCTTTTCTGGAGATAAACCCATTCTTCATCTTTCTCATAGACAAATTTATAATTGTCCCCCTCACTGTGCCATGCACTTTCCGGCGCTACCCCCGCCTGTATCTCACTCCACGCAAAAAGATTTCTCAGCAGCTCATCCTGTGTCATGTCAAAGTGAGCATAGCCATTGCATCCATCCGGATAATCAGCCAGCTCGTCACCGGCAATCTCTCTATAACTGTCTTCATAATCGACTTCTGCAGTCACCTCTTCTTCAGCAATAGATTCCGGAATACGCTGTGCGAATTCAAAAGAATCCAAACGATCTTCTATGATTTCAAACAGACCGCCGACTGCACTTCCAATAATATTCAATATCAGAATGATTGCAATTATTTTTGACAGCCGACCTTTTGTTTTCTTCTTATCACCCGTATATGTCCGCTCTGATCTTCTCTCCTGACGGCGCGATGTCTCTTTTCTCTCCCTGCTGCGTGCTGCCTTTCCTGATGCCGCATCCTCGTGATCATATGTATCATGCACAGAACCATAAGCGCAATCCTCTTCGCCCTTTCCCCGGGCCTCTGCATTGTAATGTATATCCAGCAACTCAGGACGCCATATAAATGATTTACATGTATCACAATAATGGGCTTTTTTCATCTCACTGTCACATAACGGACATATTTTCACCTTCATAAACAACTCCCTTTCATCTGTGCAGTACACTTTTTTATTTTATTCTACCATAAATAATACCTCTGCGTACAGATAATAGGCAAACATACCATCATTGATATACTCTGGCGGCAAACTTTTCAATATCACAAAAAAGGCCGCCCCATTATTTACTCAGACACTCCGGATTACAGATGTCATTCATAAAAACTGGGACAGCCTTCCATATTTATTTAAACATTTTATAATTTTGAGGACTATTCAGCATCTTTTTTACTGAAACTGATACGGCCCATCTTATCCTTGCCCATACATTTTACCTTGATAACATCGCCAAGAGTCAACACATCCTCCACACGATTAACCCGTTTTCTATCCAGCTTGGAAATGTGAACCATACCTTCCTTGCCCGGTGCAAATTCCAGGAATGCACCGAACTCTTTGATGCTGACAACTTTACCTGTATAGATCTTGCCCTCTTCAAATTCAGAAGCAATCATCTGAACCATATCAACAGCTTTCTGAATATTGTCCTTGTCTACACCACAGATAGACACAGCACCGTCATCGGTAATATCGATCTTAACACCAGTCTCATCGATAATCTGATTAATGACTTTGCCCTTCTGACCTACAACATCACCAATCTTAGATGGATCGATCTGGATCTGTGTAATCTTCGGTGCATATTTGCCAACTTCCTTACGAGGTTCAGCAATGACCGGAGTCATGATCTCGTTGATGATATACTCTCTTGCTTCCTTTGTTCTTGCAATGGCTTCTTCAATGATCGGACGTGTCAGGCCATGGATCTTAATATCCATCTGGATAGCTGTAATACCATCATGGGTACCGGCCACCTTAAAGTCCATATCACCAAAGAAATCTTCCAGTCCCTGAATATCTGTCAGGACAATATAATCGTCATCTGTATCACCTGTAACCAGACCACATGAAATACCAGCTACCTGTTTCCTGATTGGAACACCCGCAGCCATCAGTGACAAAGTAGAGGCACAGATACTTGCCTGGGATGTTGATCCGTTGGACTCAAATGTCTCAGAAACCGTACGGATAGCGTATGGGAATTCATCTTCTGCCGGAAGTACAGGAACCAAGGCTCTCTCCGCAAGTGCACCATGACCGATCTCACGGCGGCCCGGTCCTCTTGAAGGCTTAGTCTCACCTACAGAATAGGATGGGAAATTATAATGATGCATGTACCGTTTGGATGTAATAAGTTCATTCAGGCCATCAATCCGCTGTGCATCTGACAAAGGAGCAAGTGTTGTCATGGTACATATCTGAGTCTGACCTCTTGTGAACATGGCTGAACCATGCGTTCTTGCAAACAGATCGATCTCTGCAGACAGAGGACGGATCTCATCGATGGCACGTCCATCCGGACGCTTGTGATCCTTCAGGATCATCTTGCGGACAGTCTTCTTCTGATACTGATATACAGCATCGTCAATCAGCGGCAGCCAGTCCTCATGCTCAGCCAGGGTCTCAGCCAGTCTGTCCTTAATCTCACGAATATTGGCCTCACGTTTCTGTTTTTCATCTGTAAAAACAGCCTCTTCCATCTCAGCCGGCGGTACAATTGTCTTAATTGCCTCTGTCAGTTCCTCCGGAATAACATAATGCTCATATTCACTCTTTGCCTTGCCGCATTCTGCCACGATCTTATCAATAAATTCAATAATTGTCTGGTTCACTTCATGAGCAGCAAAAATCGCTTCGATCATCTTTGCCTCCGGCACTTCATTGGCTCCGGCCTCGATCATAATAACCTTTTCACGGGTCGATGCCACAGTCAATGCCAGATCAGAAACTTCCTTCTGAGCTGCCGATGGATTGAATACAAACTCACCATTAATAAGGCCTACCTGTGTCATTGCACACGGGCCATCAAATGGAATGTCGGAAATGCAGGTTGCAATGGCGGAACCAAGCATTGCAGTCAGTTCAGGGCTGCATTCCGGATCCACACAGAGAACCAGATTGTTCAGAGTCACATCATTACGATAATCCTTCGGGAACAGCGGACGCATCGGACGGTCGATAACACGGGATGTCAGAACCGCATTCTCGCTGGCTTTGCCTTCTCTCTTGTTGAACCCGCCGGGAATCTTTCCTACAGAATATAACTTTTCTTCATATTCAACACTTAATGGGAAGAAATCAATACCATCTCTTGGTTTCTCGGAAGCTGTTGCTGTTGACAATACGGCCGTATCACCATAATACATCAGGGCGGCACCATTGGCCTGAGCAGCTACACGGCCGACATCAACACGCAGTGTTCTGCCTGCCAGTTCCATGGAAAAACTCTTATACTCTTTTGCCATTTTTAATCTCCTTTTTTAATTTTCAGGAGCCTTCCGAAACTACTGAAAAATTAACCGAATCCCTCAGTTCCCTTTTCAGTGGTCTCGGACAGCCATTCTCTGGAATGTCCAGATGCTCCTGAATGAAAAAATGTCTGTGTCTTACCTTTGCATCATCCGGCTGTTCTCCAACAGGGAAGATATCCCGACAGCCCGACGCAAACAGGGGGTGGATTGCTCCACCCCTTCTGAATTACTTTCTTAAACCTAACTTCTCAACAATTGCTCTGTATCTCTCGATATCTGTTCTCTTCAGATAATCAAGCAAACCACGTCTCTGACCTACCATCTTCAGCATACCGCGTCTTGAATGATGGTCTTTCTTGTGTGTCTTCAGATGCTCTGTTAAGTCAGCGATTCTTGCAGATAAAAGGGCGATCTGAACTTCCGGTGAACCCGTATCCTCCGGTGTCTTACCATACTTTGCAATAATTTCTTTCTTCTGTTCTGTTGTGATCATTGTAAAATCCTCCTGTAATTTTAGAAATGCCGTGTGCCAGGATCCGGTTGGAGAATCCAAAATCTGAGCACAGGTTGAAACTCATACCCGATTATTGTAACACAGAGTTATCTCATTGTAAACAATTTTATTTGAAATTTATAATAAAGAGTGAATAATAGCTGCTTGCATTCGAGCTTAAAACAGTATAATATAGAAAGAAACATCAAATGCAGAAATGAAAGGATGAAATAACTGATGAAACTTTGGGGCGGACGCTTTACCAAGGAAGAAAACCAGCTTGTACATAATTTTAATGCTTCTATTACTTTCGACCAGAAATTCTACCATCAGGACATTGAAGGCAGTATTGCCCATGTCACTATGCTTGCCAAACAGGCAATCATTACTGATGAAGAAAAGGATACGATTATTAACGCATTGAAGCAGATCTGTCATGAAATCGAATCGGGCATAATTCAGATAACTGAAGAATACGAAGATATCCACAGCTTTGTAGAATCCATGTTGATCGAACGCACTGGAGATACAGGTAAGAAGCTGCATACAGGCCGCAGCCGCAATGATCAGGTCGCCCTTGATATGAAGCTTTATACCCGGGATGAAGTTCTGGCTACTGATCAGCTTCTGAAAGAACTGATGACAACACTCCTTGATCTGATGGAAGAACATATCGATACCTATATGCCGGGCTTTACCCATTTACAGAAGGCCCAGCCCGTTACACTGGCTCACCATATCGGCGCTTATTTTGAAATGTTCAAAAGAGACCGTTCCCGGCTGCATGACATTTATGTTCGAATGAACACATGTCCCCTCGGTGCAGGTGCCCTGGCCGGAACCACCTACCCGCTGGATCGTGATTATACAGCTGAACTTCTTGGATTTGACGGGCCAACCCTCAACAGCATGGACTCCGTGTCCGACAGAGATTATCTGATCGAATATCTGAGTGCCCTCTCTACCATTATGATGCACCTGAGCCGCTTCTGCGAAGAGATCATCCTCTGGAACAGCAATGAATACCGATTCATCGAACTGGACGATGCTTATTCAACCGGCAGTTCCATTATGCCTCAGAAGAAAAATCCTGATATTGCCGAATTGATCCGCGGCAAGACAGGCCGCGTTTATGGCGCGCTCATCTCCATATTGACAACCATGAAAGGCATTCCTCTTGCTTACAACAAAGACATGCAGGAAGATAAAGAACTGACCTTTGACGCAATTGACACTGTCAAAGGCTGCCTTGGTCTGTTCAACGGTATGATCAAAACCATGCGCATCAACAAAGACACTATGGCAGCCAGCAGTAAGAATGGCTTCACCAATGCAACAGATGCCGCCGACTATCTGGTCAAACACGGCGTTCCATTCAGAGATGCCCACGGTATTATCGGACAACTGGTGCTGCTGTGCATTGATAAGGGTATCGCTCTTGATGATCTGCCAATGGATGAATACAAGAAAATATGTCCTGTATTCGAAGCTGATATTTATGAAGCCATCAGTCTGCAGACTTGTGTCGGACTCCGTCAGACCATTGGCGCTCCGGGTCACGAAAGTATGCAGAAAGTTATCGACTTAAATCGTCAGTATATAAACATTGATTAATACCACAGAGGCTGTATATCGTAATATGTACGGCCTCTTTTTATATCTGCCGGAAATCTTATTCCATCTGCAGCAATCCCTGTATAAACAAATCCACCGCTCTCTTCTGCCGTTCCGTCAATCGGTTCCATTGTTCCAGATGTTCACGCTGATCATCTGTCAACTGTACCATATCTTCATTATCATAGAAAAATTGTACGAGAGTAATTCCATAGGCACTGCATAACCGTTCCAGAGTAGACAGTGACGGACTGTTTCCCCGACGTATCATATTCGTCAGAGTGGACGGTGATACTCTTGCTTCCTTCGCCAGCTTATAAATCGTCCATCCACGCATCGCATTCAATTGCCGGATACGTTCTGTAATATCCATGACGCCACCTTCCATTCTCAGATTACTCGTAGTTTTCACACATCATATCACAGATTTCGACAATCGGATTATTTTTCGACAAACAACTTTTAAAATTTTTTAAAATAATTCGGTCTGCCCTCGATTTTTTAATCATCTGCTGTTATAATGATCCAATACATCAGGAACCTTGAATCCTGAATTATATGTAAAGGAGTGTCTATTATGCATTTTTTCCCAGCCGCATCTACTGTCGCTGATCTGGCAGAAACAGCTGAAACTACCGCTGATCTGGCAGAAACAGCCGAGGCTGTCACTGATCTGGCAGAAACAGCCGAAGCTGTCACTGATCTGGCAGAAACAGCCGAAGCTTCCATTGACTATCTTCAGAAACTCATAGAATTTCTGGTGGATAAAGCCCAATTGCTTGTCGGAGCGCTCATCATTCTTATTGTTGGCCTTTATATCTGCAAATTTATACGCAAAGTTGTCCGCAACTCTCTGGAAAAAACAAGACTTGATGCCAGTGTTGCCGGTTTTATCAATTCTCTGACCAAATATGGTCTATGGGCCCTTCTGGCCGTTATTGTTATCAATAAACTTGGTGTAGACACCACATCTATCATAGCTCTCCTGACCTCTGCCAGTCTGGCCGTTGGCCTTGCACTCCAGGGATGCCTGTCCAATCTGGCCGGCGGTATTCTCCTGCTTATCATGAAGCCTTTTGTAGTAGGAGACTATATCAATGATGGATGCGGTCATGAGGGAACTGTCACAGCCATCGAAATCATCTATACCCGTCTGCTGACAGCAGATAACCAGTCCATATGCATTCCTAACGGCAAGCTGGCCGATTCTTCCGTCACGAATCTGACGCACCAGACCAGCCGTCGTATTGATTTTGAAGTAGGTATCGATTATGGTGAGAATATTGATTATGTACGATCAGTTCTGCTGGAAACTGCATCAAAAAGTCCTTATCCGGATACGTCAAATCCTCCTCAGGTCTTTGTCACCAGCTTTGACAGCAGTTCCGTCAAAATTGTTCTCCGAATATGGTGTGCCACTGATAACTACTGGCCTGCCAAATTTGAGATTCAGGAAGCAATAAAAAAAGCCTTCGATGAAGAAGGCATTACAATTCCCTATGAACATATGGATGTCAATATCATCCATCCATCTGACGAAAAAGAATAGGCAGGGACAGGGGACGGTTCTGTGTCCCTGCCCATGCCCCTTGTCCCGCCCCGCTATTCTTCTATTTTGTGTATGAACAAGCCGGATCTCAGCTTTGGTTCAAACCATGTGGATTTTGGAGGCATGAGTCTGCCGGCATCTGCTACAGCCAGAAGTTCTTCGATAGATGTCGGGTGCAGGGAGAAAGCCAGACTCATATCCTCATGGCAGCGCCGTTCCAGCTCTTCAAGTCCCCTGATGCCGCCGACAAATTCAATATCCGGATCTGTTCTCGGATCCTTTATCCCCAGCAGCGGTTCCAGAAGATAATGCTGAAGAACGGATACATCCAATCCGTCCACCACATCGCCTGAAGCAATTCGCGCTTTTGCTGTCAACCGGTACCACTGATTTTCCAGATAGAGGCCAAAAACACCTTTCTTCTCAGGACTTACTGCCTGATCTCCTACATACTCAACGACAAACTCATTCGATATTCGCTGCAGGAACTGCTCCTTTGTCATTCCATTCAGATGGCGAACCAAGCGGTTATAATCCATTATTTTCATTTGGTCATCCGGAAACAGAACCGCCATAAAATAATTAAATGCTTCTGTTCCATCATAACCCGGGTGCATCCTCCGCCGTTTCAGACCAACTTTAAGCGCACTGGCCGCCCGGTGATGTCCATCAGCAATATAGAGAGAATCCATTGTTGCAAAAGCTTTTTGTATTGCATCAATAGCCAGATGATCCTCAATCACCCATACTGTATGACGAACCCCGTCATCTGCTGTAAAGTCATAAACAGGAAGGCCCTCTTTTATATTTCTGATTATATAAGTCAGAACAGGATTAGCTTTGTAAATGAGAAAAACCGGTCCTGTCTGGGCACTGCAGGTATCTACATGACGAATCCGATCCCTTTCTTTTTCTTCTCTTGTTTCTTCATGTTTTTTTACAATTCCGTGCAGATAATCATCTATGGAAACACAGGCAGCTATTCCCGTCTGTG
This sequence comes from Coprococcus sp., assembly GCA_016297495.1. GTDB lineage: Bacteria > Bacillota > Clostridia > Lachnospirales > Lachnospiraceae > Coprococcus_A. The sequence goes on along the minus strand of JAEDGN010000031.1, from coordinate 4,583 downwards.
ACCGTCCATCCATTGTCAGCTCATAAAGATAGTAACATTTCTTTTGGTCCTGTATAAAAATCCCATCCTCTATCTCGGAGTTCAGCATTTCTCTCGCCTTTTGATAGACTCTGTCATCATACATATCCACAGACGAGGCAAACTGCGTTTCCGGCCTGTCAATATTGAGAAATGACAAGGGATGCCCTTTGACTTTCTCTTCTGCCTCTTTCCTGTTGTATACATCATAAGGCAAAGCCGCCACCTGCGCAGCAAGCGCAGATGCCGGCCTGATTGCCTGAAATGGTTTTACATTTGCCATAAACGACTATTTCACCTTTCTGACTTTCACAACACCGTTAACTTCAGACAGCTGCGCAATCAATGCATCTGTCACAGGTGAAGCAATATCCATCATTGTATAAGCCCAATTGCCTTTTGATTTATTGGTCAGATCTTCAATATTAATACCCGCTGCCGCACATACGCTTGTAAGCTGTCCCAGCATATTCGGGATATTTTTATGACAGACAGTAATACGCCCTACTGCCTTGCAGACACCCATATCGCAGGCAGGATAGTTTACGGAGTTTTTAATATTGCCATTCTCAAGGAAATTTCTCAGCTCCTTGACAGCCATTACTGCACAGTTATCTTCAGATTCTTCTGTAGAAGCACCCAGATGAGGAATCGCTACAACACCGTTCATCTGTGCGGTTTTTTCGTTTGGAAAATCAGTGATGTATTTTCTGACTTTACCTGAAGCAATGGCTGCCTCCAGAGCATCATCATCCACCAGCAGATCGCGGGCAAAATTCAAAATAATGACACCGTCTTTCATTTTGCCAAAAGCCTCTGCGTTAATCATTTTTCTGGTGCTGTCCATCAATGGTACATGTACAGTAATATAATCACAGCTGGAAAAGATATCATCGACATTACTGATATGTTTAATTTCTTTTGACAAATTCCATGCAGCATCTACAGATATGAACGGATCATAGCCATATACATCCATACCCAGACCAACACAGGCATTAGCAACCAGCACGCCAATGGCACCAAGACCAATAACACCTATTTTCTTGCCAAGAATTTCTGTACCGGCAAATTTCTTCTTTCCTTTTTCAACCAGCTTGGCGACATCCGGATCTTCCTTTACTGTCTGTACCCAGTTTACACCGCCGACGATATCTCTGGCACCAAGAAAGAGTCCTGCCAGAACAGCTTCTTTTACACCATTGGCATTGGCACCCGGCGTATTAAAGACAACGATGCCCTGCTCGGCGCATTTATCAAGAGGAATATTATTGACGCCGGCACCTGCTCTGGCAATAGCCAGCAGCTGCTTTGGCAGCTCCAGTTCATGAACACTGGCACTTCTCACAAGAGCGGCATCGGAGACCGCAAAATCATCCACTTTCTCATATGCATCTGTAAAAAGATCCATGCCGACCGCAGCGATCGGATTTAAACAACTAATCTTCATAATATTAACCTCCAACCAGGAATGCCTCTATCTGGTATTCTCTGCCTCAAACTTCTTCATAAATTCTACCAGTGCCACAACACCCTCTGTCGGCATGGCATTATAAATGCTGGCTCTCATACCGCCAACGGTACGATGGCCCTTCAGATTTTCAAATCCTGCCGCCTTGGCCTCTGCAATAAATTTTGCATCCAGATCCTTGTCACCCGTCACAAACGGTACATTCATAATTGAACGGCTCTCTTTTTCTACAGTACCCTTAAACATCTTACTCTGATCAAGAAAATCATACAGAATCTTAGCCTTGGCTTCATTGATTTTCTTTCTCTCTTCAAGTCCGCCCGTTTTTAACAGCCACTTGAACACCTTGCCGCAGATGTAGATACCGTAGCAAGGCGGTGTATTGTACAGAGAATCATTATCTGCATGGGTCTTATACTTCAGCATGGTCGGTGTTCCCGGAAGTACATCATCTGTGATCAGGTCCTCTCTGATAATGACGATAACCGTACCTGCCGGCCCCACATTCTTCTGAACGCCTGCAAAGATCATGCCGTATTTTGTTACATCAACCGGCTCGGACAGGAAGCAGGATGACTGATCGGCAATCAGAAGTTTGCCTTTCGTATCCGGTAATGTATGATATTTTGTACCGTAAATCGTATTGTTTTCACAAATATAAACATAATCCATATCGTCCGTGATTGGCAGGTCACTGCAATCCGGAATATAAGAAAAAGTCTTATCTGCAGATGATGCCAGTTCAACAGCCTCACCGTAGATCTTTGCTTCTGCAAAAGCCTTCTTTGCCCACTGACCGGTCAGAATATATCCGGCTTTTCTGTTCTTCATGAAATTCATCGGAACCATGGCGAACTGAAGATGTCCACCTCCCTGAAGAAATAATACTTTGTAATTATCAGGAATATTCATGAGCTTTCTTAAATCAGCTTCCGCCTCTTTAATGATATTGTCGAAAGCTTTAGATCGATGGCTCATCTCCATAACGGACATTCCTGTACCTCTGTAATCAAGCATCTCATCTGCTGCTTCCTGCAATACTTCAACAGGCAGTACAGCAGGGCCTGCTGAAAAGTTATAAACTCTGCTCATTTTTCTCTCTCCTTTGATGAATGATATATAAACCAAATTGGTTTTTATTGATTTTTAACTTCGATGTCCTCCTCAGAGAACGCATCCGCAATGGGCGCTCCCGGAGCAACCATCGGCCAGACTTTATCATCCGGATCAATGATGCATTCAATAACAACCGGTTTGTTCAGATCAATAGCCCATCGGATGGCTTCATCGAATTCATCCATAGTTGTCACTCGCCTTGCGTCAACACCCAGCCCCTCTGACACCTTGACAAAATCTACTCTGTCATTGAGTACTGTCGCAGAATAACGCTCGCCATAGAATAAGGTCTGCCACTGTCTGACCATCCCCAGCACATGATTGTTCAGAACGACTTCAATAACCGGGATCTGGTATCTGGAGGCGGTAGCCAGCTCATTCAGATTCATTCTGAAACATCCATCGCCTGCAATATTGATAACGGTTCTGTCAGGACAGCCAAGTTTGACACCTATGGACGCGCCAAGGCCATAACCCATAGTCCCCAAACCACCGGAAGTAATAAACTGTCCCGGCTCTTTATACTGATAAAACTGTGCGGCCCACATCTGATTCTGTCCGACCTCCGTACAGATCGTCGCATTACCGCCTGTTACATGATATATATGCTCTACAACACCCGGACCTGTCAAAACATCGTGATTATAAGTCATTGGATAATGGCTCTTCATCTCACGAATGTGCCGCATCCACGGCTCATGATCCTGCTGAGACAGATGTGCATTCAGTTTCTGAAGAACGATCTTGGCATCTCCCTCGATGGAATACTTACACATGACATTCTTATTCACTTCAGCTGCATCCACATCAATATGAACCAGATCTGCATGGCGGGCAAATGCTTTTACATTGCCCAGCACTCTGTCAGAAAAACGGGTACCAATGGCAATTAAAAGATCTGACTCCGTGATGCCGAAATTGGAAGCTTTTGTACCATGCATACCAACCATACCTGTATATGCATCACTGCGTCCATCAAATGCACCTTTGCCCATGAGCGTATCAGTCACCGGTGCGTGCACCTTTTTGACAAAGGAGCGAAGCTCATTGGCAGCATCAGCGCGGATCACACCGCCGCCCACCAGAATAAACGGTCTGATGGAATGCTCTATCAGACCCACGACATCCTGAATAGCCTCATCACTAATATGTGCTATCTTACGTTTGATCGGAGCCGGCCCTCTATATGTATACTCTGCCTTGTTGCCCGTCACATCCTTTGGGATATCCACAAGAACAGGCCCCGGACGCCCCGACTGAGCAATGGCAAATGCCCGCCGGATAGTATCCGCCAGCACATTTACATCTTTTACAATAAAGTTATGCTTCGTCACCGGCATCGTAATACCGGCAATATCAATTTCCTGAAAACTGTCTTTACCAAGCAGGTTCACATTGACATTACAGGTAATAGCCACCATCGGTACAGAATCCATATAGGCCGTTGCTATCCCTGTTACAATATTAGTTGCTCCCGGCCCCGATGTAGCCAGGCAGACCCCTACCTTGCCGGTGGCGCGGGCATAGCCGTCAGCCGCATGAGACGCTCCCTGCTCATGGGATGTCAGTATATGCCTGATCTCGTCACTATGCTTATATAATGCATCATATACATTCAGGATGGCTCCGCCCGGATAGCCGAAAACCGTATCGACCCCCTGCTCTTTCAGACATTCAACAACTATTTCTGCTCCTGTTAATAACATTCTATTCTTCCCCTTCTAATTCTGTTCTTCTATACTGAAGGAACCTGAAGGATTGCACCCTTGCTGCTGTCTGTTACCAATGCTGCATAGCGTGCAAGGTATCCGGTCGTCACCTTAGGCTCTCTTGGCTGCCATTTTGCTCTTCTTTCTGCCAATACTTCGTCCGATACATCCAAATTCAGGGAATTTTCAGGAATATTAATCTTAATGATATCTCCCTCTTCTACCAGCGCAATGTTGCCGCCAAGGGCTGCTTCCGGAGAAACATGTCC
>JAEDGN010000092.1 GCA_016297495.1 Coprococcus sp. | reverse complement strand
CCCTTGCCCTGCATGGTACCGAAATTCGTCACCAGGAAGAACACGCCAATATACTGCTCAATGAGAGCGCGAAGCTTCTCATTAAAGCACAGGAGCGTCAGCTTTGGATTAGAGAATATGCCTCTCAGTTCTTTATTGGCCCTTTTCATCTCTGCAGTATTGCCATAGAAAATATCATATTCGTGCGTTTTTGTATCACCCACATTGACAATACTGTAAGGTTGTCCCGACGCATCCAGCTGCATTCTGTAATTCAATGCCTCATGATCCTTATCCGTGAAAATATCACGGTATTCGCTGTCTTCTCTCAGATCACGGATATTCTTTCCTGTCGTTTTCTGCAATTCCCGGAGTATAAAACGATCCAGCTTTGGTTTAACCTCCGTAGCCCTGATCGTGGCTCCCGGCTGCCTGTTCTGGAAATGGATCATCGGAGCTTGGGCCTCCATCTGCATTTCCAGCCTACACCCGTTAAACTTGATGTCAACCATTGATTTTCCTCCTTACCTTATCGATTGTTCATTTACCGGTTCAAACATGCCAAATCCCTGAGAATTCCTGCTGCCCAGCCCCGCCTGATACAGAAAATCCAGATATTTCCTCTGTCCTCTGAGCCTGTAATATCCCATCCATCCACTGACATAAAAATTTTTATACCGGGTCACATATTTGTCCCGGGCTGTTACGGCTACCGGCTCAATCATGATACCCGAATCCGGCTCCACACCGTAGCAGGCAATATATTTTCGTATAAAATTGTCATTCACCCGCAATGCAAATTCCGGATCCTCCGGACTGTAAAAACAGGTTTTTTTCGTATCCGGGTCTGTCGAATAAACGCAAATGGGTGACAGCATCCTCACAAGCACATGATCCGTCTCTATAGTATCATCCATAAGCCTAAGTTCCGGTTTCATAAAGTACTGTTCTCCATACCGCAGTCCCCTCTGCCATATGGATTCCTCCAGCATCCGCATCATATAGACATCCGGACTGCGTACTTCCCATGATACGGATTCCCGAAAAGCAATCTTTCTGCCGGTAATTTCATATCGTCCTTTTAATAAACTGAAATTGAACAGCTTAAACTGCCGGCTGCCGGTCGTATACCCATTCTCATGAAGCTGATGGCTGTACCCATCTCCGGGCAGATTGCCATAAATAATACTCTGTATAATATGATGATAATTTAACGGCAGAATCAGCTGCTCTGATATATCATGTCTGATCGTCAACTGCATTTTCCCTTTTTTCCTTATAATTTCTCAACTTTTTCAATAAATGTTTTTAATGAGATACGTCCTTCTCCCAACCATTCAAAAAGCTTCCCGTATTTTGTCAGGATAATATGTGTCCATATTATCTGATGAGCAATCCATTCCCTCATATTTTGACAGATTCCGTAAGGAGCCGCCATCATAAAAATAATTCTCCCGTAATCTGCATGCCAGGAAAACTGTCCGATTCCCAGATTCTGATTGACTTCGCAGCAGGCAAGCACAGCCTCCATCTGCTGCTCCTTCTTAACGGTTCCCGGAAGAACAGACAATATCCTGAACATTTCCTGTCTGGGCCTGACTGCCAGAAACAATTCCTGTATATCCTCTCCGACTGCAAGGGGGCACATGATTTCAAATGAATCTCTGCTCTCCGTATAGGCCAGTTCCAGATCACTCAGTGCCTGCTTCATGCTGTTATATATATATTCTGCTTCTATCATTACTGATTTCTCCTAGGTATTACTGCTGCTTCATTTGCTGGAGGATCTGCCCCACAATCATACTGCCGCTATTCAGCCGCATCAACAGGTTCCGGTATAGCTCTGCCTCTCTGGCAGTATGGTCCACCATCTCCTGCCAATCCATCAACTGTCCCCCACAGCCGGCTACGGACAGCTTTATCTTATACCATACTTCACCGGTACGAATATCCATTTCCAGCATCCCCAGGAGACTTCCCATATTGTATGCATTGACAATAGCCGCCACTTCCGCCCTTTTTCCAGCCGACATACTTTCCTGAAGCAGAGACGCCATCTCCAAAACACCGCTATCCCTGTCTGCCGATACCAGTATTCCCTCTGTCCATGCCTTCCCCGGCAACTGAAAAATGATGCTGATTACTCCCTCTGTTTCCCGCTTTTCATAAATCCAGCCCCGCCGGTCTGCTTCCTCACAAAGCACACCTGCTACATTTTCTGCGGCATCCTCATAGCTGTTGTTTATCTTCATTCTATACCTGCCCTTCAAATATTTCCCTCATCTTCATTTCATCAATATGGCTCTCCTTCATCAGAAGCTCTGCCAGCCGGTCTATCAGCGGACGATAGGCCTGTATACTGACGATTGCTTTCTTAAGTTCGCTGCTTAAAATATCATTGATCCTGCTATGAAGACTGGCGTCCATACCATCAAATAGATCTCCCCGTCCGCGTGTCACCGCAAGACCAGCCTCTTCGTCCATACCGCAATCACAAATCATATATTCTGCCAGCTGTGTCGCCGTCTCAAGATCACCGGATACACCGGTAGACAATCCATTCTCATGTCCATAATAGACAATTTCTGCGGCCCGTCCTCCCAGAGCTGTCTGTATTCTGCCCATCATCTCTTTTTTTGTCCAGACACCCTTATCTTCCTGCTCCAACTGCATATAACCGCCATAATTGCTTCTTGATGCAATCGTCAGATAAACGGGCATCTCTCCATTTAGCCAGGAGATAACGGCATGTCCTGCTTCATGTCTGGCCGTTCTCAACATCTGCTCCGGATTCCATTTCTTTTCCCTGCCGCTCTTAAAGCTCTCAAAAGCCTCTTCCACCACATCATCCGTCACATTACTCAGCTTTTTTCTCAAAGCAAGCCTCAGTGCCAGATCCAGAACAGAATCCAACAGTGCCAGACTCATACCTGCGCTCCTGACCGCCAGATTATCTATCTTTCTGCCGCTGATGGCCAGCGCCGGATTTCTCTCCACTTTTCTCTGCAGAAACTGCTGTCTCTGCTCTTTATTCGGCAGTTCCACCAAGATCGTCCTGTCAAACCGACGAACCAGCGCATCATCCAGTGTCCGTTTTCCCTGCCCGCTGACATCGAAATTGGTCGCTGCCAGTACAAAGACCCTTTCTCCACTTTCATTCCTAAAGCCATCCATCTCCGTCAACAGCGCATTCAATACTTCTATATGGGCATTGCTGTCTTCCCCGCCGCCTCTCGGTCTGCCAATAGCGTCAATCTCATCAATAAACACAATGGCCGGTGCATATTTTCGTGCCGCTGCAAACAGATCATGCACCGCCTGCTGTCCTTCGCCCGCATATTTTTTTACGAACTGACCCCCCTCCGCTGTGATAAAGGTCATCTCTGCTTCAGCAGCCATTGCCTTGGCCAGCATCGTCTTACCGGTACCCGGTGGTCCATACAAAAGAAGACCTCCCGGCTGCTGCATTCCCTGTCTGACATACTTTCTCGGATATTTCAGACAATCCGCAAAAAACTTCAGTTCTTCTTTCGCATCATCCGCACCAATAATATCATCAAAACGTATATCGGGAATTGCTGCATCCGCCAACAGCTTCTCCGAATCTCCGGCATCAACAGCATATTTCAGTTCCAGATCGATCAGAGATATCTCCGCAATTCTGCCGTCTTCTGATATTCGCTGACCGCTGCCATATCCCACTACCTGATGATACCGGGCAAGCTCTTCCATAGCCCTTTGCTGATGCAGCCGGCCGCACACGTCAGAAATCAGATCTCCAACGGGCTGAACAGTCATATCACAGATATCTCTTGCCCCTGAGCGCATAAAGGATACCCTCTCTTCCCGGCGCAGCTGTGTCTTCTCCGTCTCCAGCAAATATACCGGCATTCCCGGCATTTTTTTCCTGATCTCATTATAAAAATCCATATACTCGCAGGGAACATCTTCCATATCCAGATACTGTTTTATATTCCGCTTTTTATCCATCAATGGCTCTACAAAAACAGCATCAACTTCCTCCTGCCGCAAAATATCTTCTGCTCCCGCTTTGGATACGGCAGTGAAGATCCGGCAGCACTCCGTCCCTTTACTGATCTGCTTCAATGTCTGCTCATCCGCATAGATCAGAACATTCTGCTCCTGCTGAGGTCTGAACAAATTTCTTACCTCAGGACTGGCCCTGTCGATATCCACTTTAAAAAGGACTTTTTCCATACAGGACATGCGGCTGGTTTCCTCAGCAGCCGCCAGATGACGGAACAATTCAAACAGTTCGCCATTGAAGAAGGTCTCCGCCCTTCCGGCAACAGTCCTCGCATCGGTGCCGCCTCCCTCGGCAAACAGAAGTGCAGAGCTGACATCATCATCTATCTCTATTGTCAGTCCAAAACTTTCACTCATACGCTGTGCCATCTTTCCAAGCTTTTCACTGACAATCTGCTTGAGATGATAAGATTCCATATGATTGAACATCACCACATTGCCGGACGCGAATCTTGAACAAATGGCCGCTGGAAAACGCGGAGCTCCCGTATCAGGATTCACATCCAGCTGCAGCGCTTTGATGATGGTCTTCCGTGAAATTCCGGACAGATTCCGTTCCCTGCTGCCCTCATACAGCTGCCGGCCTGCGTTAGTTGTCAGAATAATGATCGTATCCTTAAAGGAAATCTCCTCATCCGTATAACTGTCGCGCAAACGTCCGGCATCCAGCATCTGAAGAAACAGATGGATAATGGTCAGATGGGCTTTCTCTACTTCATCAAACAAAAGAACACTGTGTGGATGTTGCTTAACATAGGAAGTCACATTGCCCTCTTTACCGTTTTTATAAACCTTATCCGAACCAATAAATTCCAGAGACGCTTCTTTATCGCAATACTCACTCATATCAAAACGCGCAAAGGGAAGTCCCAGAATCTTTGCCGCCGTTTCAGCCAGAAATGTTTTACCCACGCCCGGTGCACCGGCAAACAGAAATGTAGCACGGGGTTTTATCCTGTCGGGCTCTGACAATGCCGTTACCTGAGACTGAAAATATCCCGACACAAAAGTACTGACTGCATGTTCCTGACCGTAAACACATTCGGACAATCTCTCCTGCAGTTCCTTCGCCTGAAGAGTGAATGTCTGCAAAAGACGCATGCCTTCACGCTGCGGAACTGACCCCATATCCGTCCCGGAATTCTCTTTTTCTCTCTTTGGCATTATCTTTTGTTCTCTCTCTTTCTCCTCTTTTTTCATCCTGCTATTCTCTTCCCATATTTTCATCATTTCGTTTATTCCCAGCCTTTTATCCCCGGCATTGCCGGAATCCGGCAAATGATTCGTCACCTCATCCAGCAGGCTCTGGTATGCATGACGCTTCATGGCACTTCTCTTCCTACTCGTTACTTTGATCGCACCTTTTCGTTTTTCTCTCCCTGTTTCAAAATCATTGCGTAACACCAGAATACTATCATAATTGAGAAAAGAATCTCTCCTTTTTCTGCGCAAATTAATATCCTGTACTTCTCCTTCTCCATAGGCCGGATGCATGATCCGGTCACCAGGTTTAAAAAGTACGGGATCTGTCTTTATATTCTTTTCTACACGATAAAGAATCCGTGCAAAGCTTTCTCTGTCACGCAGTGCTTCTTCCAGCAGACCTTTTTTTCTCAACGCCACATAAAAAGCCGCTGCTTCTGCCGAACAAACGGAGCACTTCTTTGGAATAAATGTGATATCTGTAAAAGAGTCATAGGTCATCAGTTCATCTGCCAATTCCGGATTGGCTGATACTCCCCGAATATATAACCAGTTATAAAAAAAGTTCCGCGGCACAAGATCGAAGGATTCCCCTTCAAAACAAAATCCTGTCACCTCAGAACCATCTTCCGTCAATATTTTTGCTGTCTGAAACGCTTCTGCCACACTGACCTCCCGGCCATCCGACATCGGAACCGTCAGATGCGCATCACTCAGCATGACCCCTTCCGGAACCGGTGAATAATCAGAAATCTCCAATACGTTCCTGTACGGATAATCTTCGAGAAAAGCATCATGGAGTCTCTGTATGTTGCTTTTTCTTCGAAACTTCGAAGAAGCTGTGACACTCTGAAACTCCGTCTCTTTATTCATATATAACCGGCCATAAAAATCAACTGCAAATACCGGTTTCACTGCCATCCAACCATCGCCCCTCTCCAAACCTGTTCTTTCCCTTTTTGACAAATACTGCTCTTATTATACAGCAATTTTCACTCTCCCGCAATCAATTGCTTCTCTATTGCCTATTCCCGAAAATATAACAGACCTGTAAGACAACTTCCTCTTACAGGTCTCAAAACCAATCAGAATTATTTACGGCTTTATTACAGAAAGAAACACTATCTGGTGCAGAACTTGACGAAATGCTCCGCCCCCTTATAGGTACGGTGCAATGTGATGAAGAGTGTTGGAAGATTTGTATAGCAAATCGTGTTTCAATCCCTTATAGGTACGGTACAACATGGCAAAATTTGAATCTGAAGGATACTGCCCCTGTCAGTGGGTAAACGTTTCAATCCCTTATAGGTACGGTACAAC
>JAEDGN010000030.1 GCA_016297495.1 Coprococcus sp. | reverse complement strand
GATTATGAGACTGCATGGAAATGTATTCGTGAAGGAGCTGCTGCAGCTACCCATACTTTTAATGCCATGCGTCTGTTCCATCAGCATGAACCGGCTATTATGGGTGCGATTCTTGAATCGGATATTTATTGTGAGGCCATCTGTGACGGGCGTCATCTGCATCCGGGATCTGTGCGTTTCCTTCTGAAAGTAAAAGGCTATGACCGGGTCATTGCCATTACGGATTCCATTATGGCTGCCGGGCTTCCGGACGGCGAATACAGACTGGGAGTGAATGAAGTCGTTGTCGAAGACGGGGATGCCAAACTAAAGGATGGTACCAGAGCCGGCAGTACGCTTACAACAGGTCAGGCCTTCAGAAATCTGATTCGATTCACCGGCGAAGCCCCGGAAAAAATACTGCCGCTGCTTACAGAAAATCCGGCCTCCATGCTGGGCATCCAGGACCGGATCGGCAGTCTGGCGCCGGGCAAAGATGCTGATGTACTGATCATGGATCAGGAATATCAGGTCAGGGATACTTTTGTTAAAGGACGTAAAATAGATAAATAGATGAAAAATCCATTTGATACACAGCCAAATTTGTTATTTTACCGAATTGATTTTGCTTTATTAAAAAAATTTATTTGATACAATATACAAAGAAAATACTGTTTTAGGAGATTATTATTATGTTAGAATGGATGGGAAATCACAGATTATTTATTAAAACTCTTTTTTATCTTTTTAACATATATGCCAGAAATTATACACAATCCTATGCACTGGAGGGTACTTATATTGATGTTTCTTCTGCTCAGATTCATACTCTGGAAGCTATTATGGAGGCTGACGGCAAAGTAAAAATGTCAGAAATTGCAGCGGATATGGGGATTACACGGGGAACTTTTTCAAATAATGTAAAGAAGCTGATGGACAAGCAATATATCAGAAAGATACATATGGCTGACAATCAAAAGGATATTTTTCTTACTGTCACAGAAAAAGGCCTGCAGGCATATGATCAATATGTGCAATTCATTAATGAAGGCTGCTTTCAGCATATTTTTGAACTCTGGGATACAATTCCAGATGAACATCAGGCTACTTTTTATCAGATCATCAATGCGCTTTCAGAAGCGTTCAAGGCAGATGGAAAAAAGAACAATTTATAGTTATGTACCAAAAACGCCGTGCATTTTAAAGGAATTATCCTGACTGCACGGCGTTTAAGTGAATGGCTCAGTTATAGATTTTATTTATTTTCCCAATCAAAGGTACATTTTACAGCTTTATGCCAGCCTTTTAACAGTTTTTCTCTCTTTTCTTCCTCTATATTTGGTTTAAAAGTCCTGGATAAAGACCAATTCTCCCTGATTTCATCCTTATCCCTCCAGTAACCGACGGCCAGTCCCGCAAGATAAGCAGCGCCAAGAGCCGTTGTCTCAATACATTTTGGACGAAGTACGTTTATATTTAAAATATCGGATTGAAACTGTATAAGAAAATTATTCACACAGGCACCGCCATCAACTCGAAGATCAGACAGTTGAATACCTGCATCATTTTCCATGACTTTTAGAATATCATATACCTGATAAGCAAGTGACTCCACTGTCGCACGGATAAAATGCGCTTTTGTAAAACCTCTGGTAATACCCACAACAGCTCCTCTGGCATATTGATCCCAGTATGGTGCACCAAGGCCGGTAAAAGCCGGTACCACATAACCTCCTGACGTATCTTTAACACTTTCGGCAAAAACCTCTGAGTCCGATGATTTTTCAATTATTTGCAGGCTGTCGCGCAGCCATTGCACAGCAGACCCTGCGGTAAAAATACTTCCTTCGAGTGCATATTCCACATTTTCATCCACACTGGCGGCAATGGTAGTCAGCAGCCCGTTTCTGGATTCAATTGCTTTAAGGCCTGTGTTCATCAGCAGGAAACAACCCGTTCCATAGGTGTTTTTAGCTGTTCCGGCTTCAATACAGCACTGCCCGAATAAAGCTGCCTGCTGGTCGCCTGCTGCGCCTGCAATAGGAATATGGACGCCTGTAAGTGCCAGATCCGTGTAGCCGTAAATGTAGCTGGATGGTTTTACTTCTGGCAGCATACAGGACGGAATGTCCAGAATTTCCAGGATTTTTTTATTCCAACAGAGCTTGTGGATGTCATAGAGCATGGTTCTTGACGCATTGGTATAGTCTGTTACATGAACTGTACCTCCGGATAATTTCCAGATCAGCCAGGTATCGATCGTACCGAACAGGAGCTTTCCGGCTTCTGCTTTTTTCCTGGCACCAGCCACATTGTCAAGAATCCATTTAATCTTTGTGCCTGAAAAATAGGCATCCGGAATCAGACCGGTTGTTTTTTTTATAAAAGATTCATAACCTTGTTCCTTTAATGTATCGATGATTCCTGATGTTCTTCTGCATTGCCAGACAATGGCATTGTAAACGGGTTCGCCTGTTTCTTTATCCCATATGACGGTAGTTTCCCTCTGATTGGTGATACCAATGGCCGCAATATCTGAAGCTGAAACGTCAGGCTTTGCCATAGCCTCTGTTATCGTCTCATATATGGTATTCCAGATAACTGTCGGGTCATGTTCTATCCAGCCCGGATTCGGAAATATCTGTGGGAATTCCTTCTGCGCCATACTGCAGACAGTTCCTTTTCTGTCAAATAGAATGCATCTGGAACTGGTAGTTCCCTGGTCAAGGGCCATTATATATTTTGACATAGCTGATGCCTCCAACCCGTTGATATGTTAAAAAAGTGATCCGAGGAACATTGTATTGGCACAGGTTACAATTGCATAGAAGAGACCAAATACAAAGGATCCTGTATAAATATTTCCGGTTTTCTTATAATACTGTCTTGAGATAATGGTTGCTGCAGGAATCAGAACCATCAGTGGGAACAGGTTGACGATACGCATTGCATTAAATGTGATTGTACCGTCATTGATTAAAACGGAATACTGGATGAAGATTAAAACAGCCATTCCAAGTACATTACTTATACAGCTTACAAGCAGTTTCTGCCATTCCTTCCATCCGGTGATATTATTATTGTAATTGGAGGTAATGCTGTTGACGAGATAGAAAACAGCAAATCCCGGGAAGTAAACGAGGGCATATTGAAGTTTTGATACATCAAATGTTTTGACAGCAAGTACCCAGATACGGAAGTCTGTGCCAAAAAGGAAATTGAAAGTAAATACAACAACGTATACACCAAAAACTGTTGCAATAGCGAGAAGGAGAGCTTTGAAGAATTGGCCTGCAGTTACGCATATTCCCCAATCTTTGATGGAAATGCCGTTTTTCTTTCCCGACAGCAGATAATATACTGAAATAACAATCAAAATGGATATAGCAATAGCTACAGACCACCCGACAAGTTCATTGGTGTTGGCTTCACCAAAAAGCTGATTATAAATGGCTGGAACAAATGTTTCCTGACCAATCAATTTAAAGCCTATTGGAATCAGCAATAGCGCAGGAAGAGCTGTATTAATTACCCATACGATCCAGAATCCGATTTTTTGACCGCTGCTTTTAAGCGCTGGTGCGCCTGTTGCTTCTCTTTTGGAAATAATGCCGGAGAAGAACGGAATCTGAAGCAATATACAGGAGAATGGATAAATAAACATGAATATTCCCACAAGTCCTAAAAGGTTGAATAATTCTTTCACGAACCATACCTGATTGTTTTCATCAATTTTTTCATAGCCGGAAGGAATACCCAGTACCGTATAGAAATAATTAATGGTGGATGCCGCTGTAGCTCGTGAAAAATGATTTAAAGGATGGATTTCCGGATTCTGATAAATGACGCGATGGTAGGTTTCACCATTGATAGTTCCTTCGTAAATTTTACCGTTTTCTACTGAACCATTAACATCTGCACCAACCTGTTCGATAAACAGTCTGGCATTTTCACTGTCAAAATAGCGGGCAGGATTCATGCCCACATCGACCTGCTTGAAAAACCATTCATCGTATTTTCCTTCAACTACACCATAATCAATGGTAACCGGAACAGGTGTGTCCAGACCTTCTATTTCATAAGACGTATATGGAGGATCACAGCCGATGGTTAATACAGCTGAAATTTTATTGACGCCCTGTCCGGTTACTTCCTGTTCAATATAGTATCTTGCTGTATTATTGGATTGATCGGCACCCATAGAATGACCCACCAGAGCAACTTTTTCCTGATCCACATAATTGAGATCGTAAAGCGCTTCTACAGAATCTACCATGCTTGCATATTCGCCCATGTTTTCATTATGGATAGATGATTTTCCGTGGCGGTAAGAATCTGGTGCGAAGACAATAAAGCCTCGTCTGGATAATTCGATTAAATTCTGATCCTGCATTTCTTTGTTGTTGAAACTGCCGTGTCCTGCAATAATCAGCGGCAGAGGATTTCCTGAGGATGCCTGCTTTGGACGGTATAAAAGACCGCTGATGGCAGTTCCATCTGATCCAGGGATAAGCATTTCGGTTACTTCCACTTTTCCAAAATCAGTCTGAATGACATGAGCTCCGATGGAACTTAAGAGACACAGAATTAATGCGGCAACAAGTACAATTTTTGATTTTCTCATTTCATTAACCTCCTCAAAATTGTATCATGGCAAAACAAAAATTATAAATATATTGTATCATGGCAAAACAAAAAGTCGATATAATGTTTAGAAAAAAAGAGTAAATCAGACTAAAATTGTGGAAAATAGATTAAAATGGTGGAGAATAATTGTTTATAAAAGTGAAGTGATAACTGAAATATGTTATATAAGAAAAGGAAAATAAGAATGAATAAAAAACGGATGTTAAAGCAAAGAGTATCTTTACTTTAACATCCGTTAAGGGGTACAAGGATAAGAATTTGGAGAGATTTACTGTGTAATATCTGCGATCAGTGAATCAATATCAGCTGCCTGATTCAGCAGGCCCATCTTAAGGAGCCAGTCAGCGGTCTTCTGCCAGCTTTCTTTGTTGACCTCAAGGAAACCGGTGGCATCGCTGGCCATGAGCGGCAGCAGAATCTCCATGCTGGCTGTTTCAATATCCGGATTCAGCGGGTAATTGGCTTCATCCTGATTGTCCAGCAGGATCTGCAGGGAACCTTCCGGATCATCCACCATATCCTGATAGCCCTTTTTGGAAGCACGAATAAAACGTGCCAGTTTGTCGCTTTCATTCTGCGCCTGATTTTCGCCGGTCACCAGAACCAGTTCTTCGTAATCAGGTACACCTTCTTTAGTGATGTCAAAATAAGTAACATCGTAGCCTTCCTGAAGGAGACTTGGATATTCGTGATTGATATAGGCGCCGATAATGGCATCCACATTGCCGCTGATGAGTGCGGAGTTCAGATCGAAGCCCACATCCTGCATGGTCGTGTCTTCATAGGAAAGCCCATTGTGTTCCATCATGGCTTTGACAAAATATTCGTTGTCCGTTGTTCCCGGATAGCCGATGATTTTATCCTTCAGGTCTTTAGCACCGTTGATATTGCTGTCCTTCATGGACATAACGATATTTAACGGATGCTGTACGACAGTGCCGAGGATTCTGATCGGAATATCCTGATTCACAGCTGTTGAAATGATATTCGGCTGATAGTAGAGTCCTGCGTCAGCTTTGCCGGCAGCTGTCATAGTGATGGCATCGTTGGTGTTGGCCGGGAATTCTACATGAACGTCCAGACCTTCTTCGGCATAGTAGCCCTTTTCAATGGCTACGTAAATAAAAGAATGGACAGCGTTCGGATACCAGTCCAGGACGATACTGAAATCCTCCGGTTCGCCTTTTCCTGCAGCATCTGCTGTTTCAGAAACAGCAATATTTTCTGTATCTGCAGCGGTGCTGCCTGAAGTATCAGCAGCTTTATTGTCTGAGCTGCCGCAGGCGGTAACGGAAAGAGCAAGAGCTGCGCTCAGCAGCAGAGCAGATATTTTTTTGAATTTACTGGTTTTCATTTTATCACCTCATCAATTATTCATTAAAATCATCCATAATGCCGAGCATAGCAGCAAATAACGCGGTCTTTTCAGCGATGGACGGAATAAATACTTTTTCTTCCGTGGTGTGCATGCCGGATTCCACGGGACCGAAGGCATCAACGGCCGGTACACCGAAATAATAGAACCAGTTGGCATCGGTGGCTGTTGGTTCTGCAATCTCTTCCATGGTGATGCCAAGCATCTGGCCTGCCTTTTCGGCAATGGTGAATGCCTTGTGGCCCATCTCATTTTTCTCAAGAGCCGGGAAGAGAATGCGGTGAGAAACGGTTGTTTCACAGACCGGATCTTCGTTGGAAGCGGCCAGGGATTCAATATTGGCTTCAGCCTCTGCAAAAGCTGCCGTATTGTCCGGAAGACCGGCACAGCAGAATTCCATGTGGGCATCGCCGGCAACGATACCATTTGGACGGCCGCCGGATATCGGTGCCACATTGTAGTAGATTTCACGTTCATAATCATTAAAACTGTAGAGTTTCAGGATTTTGTGGGCCAGCTCTTTGGTGGCACTGTGGCCTTTCATATAAGCACCGCCTGCATGGGCCTCCACACCCTTGATATCCAGAGCCCCAAGGATAACACCCCGACGTTCGCTGACAACGCCATAACCTTTGTCAGTTTTTGCGGCACTTTCAAAGATGTAGGCACATTCTGTACCAGGTGCTTCCTTTTTAAACACTTCACGGCTGGTGATGGAACCGATTTCTTCATCACAGCTGTAGAGCATAACGATTTCCTTGTTCGGAAGAATTCCAAGCTCGCTGGCAATCTTTACAGCAAAAGCGGAAACGGCAAAGCCTGCCTTGCAGTCGCCGCTGCCGAGGCCGTGAAGCCAGTTTTCGTCATCCACATACGGCGGATACTGGGCAGCATAGCCCACCGGAAAAACGGTGTCCAGATGGGAATTCAGGATAATCTTTCCATTTGGATTCTCCGGTTTGATGCGGGCGATCAGATGAGTACCACATCCCTCAAAAAACATCTCTTCCATGGTGATACCCGGAATCGTCTCCAGAACAGAGCGGGCAATATCCACAATCTGACGATTGCCCTCCACATAATTCGACTCACTGTCAATAGCCGTAAACCTCAGCAGCAGATCCACCTGCTCCTGCAGATAACTTTCAGACAGCTCTTTAATTCTTTCAATATCCATAAAATCCAAGCCTTCTTTCTTCATTTTATATTATAAAAGCTGCTATACAAATTACAGCAGAGTTATTTTTGGACTGAAAACACATTTTATATTTTACAAACAGACAGTAGGCAGATTTTTGCAGTTTTGTGAGCATAGCGTCAGCTGCGGAGCATTGTCTGAGCCCGCTTGCGGGCGAGTTTGCGGGAGCAGCTGGCAACAGGCGGCGCAGCAAAACCAAAAAATCAACGTGTCTGTGTTGAAATATAAAATGTGTTTCCAGCATGAAAACCACGGTGTCATTTGCATCAGCACCCTACAGTTCTTTGCGCCATGGAATGGCGATTCTTTCTATGATATTGACGATCCCGACGATGATCATGGCAACCGCTGACAGCAGGACGATAGGGGCGAAGACCCCGGCACCGTCCAGCTGAGTCAGCATTCGTTTGCTGAAATATCCAAGGCCGCTCTGAGCTCCCAGCCATTCTCCGATGGCGGCGCCGATGATACTGATCGGAATGGCCATTTTGATGGCGGAGAAGAAGTAAGGCAGGGCGTTTGGCAGCTTCAGCTTCAGGAAGATATCCATTTTGCTGGCATTAAAGCTCAGCATCAGCTCTTCCATCTCTCTCTTGGTGGACTGAAAACCATCATAAACGGTGATGGTGATCGGGAAGAAGGTCATCAGGATGGTGACCAGTACTTTGCTCCAGATGGAGTACCCGAACCACAGAACAAAAAGAGGTGCAATGGCGGTTGTTGGTATGGTCTGGGAGGTGATGACCAGCGGGTATAAAGTACGGCGCACCGTTTCACTGGCATCCATGGCAATGGCAAGGGCCAGACCCAGAACGATGGAGATGGCCAGACCTATAAATGTAACAGACATGGTGGCCGGCAGATGAACCATCACCAACGGTTCCCGCAGCTCCCACAGTCTCTTCAGTACCTGAACAGGTGAAGGCAGTATGTAAGTGGCATCAATACCCATGGCCAGCGCCTGCCATCCGATGAGCAGCAGGCCGAAAAGAATCAGCGGCGGCAGATATTTTCTCATATGATCACCTGCTTTCGTAATTGCTCGATCATATATTCCTTCAGCTCAACAATTTCAGGACGGGTCATGAAATCGCGGCTTCTCGGATAATCCATCGGAACATCGATGATCTCCAGTTCGTGGATCGGCGTCTGTTTTACCAGATATATCTTCTTGGACATGAAGATGGCTTCTTCTACGTCATGGGTGATGAACATAATTGTTTTATTAAAATGCATCCACTGCTTCAGCAGCCATTCCTGCATGTTGATACGGGTCAGAGCGTCCAGGGCGCTGAAAGGTTCGTCCAGCATGAGCAGATCCGCATCCGTCAGCAGTGTTCTTGCAAAGGAAATACGCTGGCGCATACCGCCGGACAGATCCTTTGGATATTTGGCGGCATAATCGGATAATCCCACTTCTTTCAGAATCTCTGTAACCCGCTGCTTTTGCGTCTCAGCGGGTACTCTGGCAATTTCCATGGGCAGGCACAGGTTTTTCTCAATGGTACGCCATGGAAAGAGCAGATCCTTCTGGGGCATATAGCCGGAGGCATTCTTCAGCGAGGAGACATCCTGTCCGTCCAAAAGAATGGCACCGCTTTTCCGTTTCAGCAGACCGTTGGTCAATTTGAAAATTGTACTTTTACCACAGCCGCTGATGCCGATAATGGAGATGAATTCTCCTTTTTCGACACGGAATGATAAATCGTTGATAATATTGAAGTCTTCACTCTCATATTGAAAGGAGACGTGCTGGAATTCAAGCATATTGCTTTTACCTCCGTGTATAGTTACATATCCATGTTGTAGGACATATCCCAGAATAATGCTTCGTATCGGCTGCAGTTCCTGAAGATGTCCTTCAGATGACTGATTTCTTCTTCTGAGCAATTGTTTCCCATTCTGTTTACCAGATCGATAATGGTCTGATTGTCAGATACATAAGCTTCGGAAGTATAACCCCGGACCCATTCACCATAAAAAGGATGCTCACTTGCTCCCGGAATACGGTTCAGCGTGGCTCCAATCTGCTGGTAGCTCCAGGAACAGGAGAGAATGGAAACGAGCAGTTCCAGAATACCTTCGGTATGGCCGATTTCCAGCATATAATGGGTATAGGATGTGTTGACAAGAGAAGGCTTTACCGAGGCAACTTCTTCCTCCGTGATGCCGAGTCTTGCCATGTATTTGCGGTGGATCTCCATTTCACCATTCAATGTGTCGTAGACCAGCTGGGAAAAATGGCGCATCAGTTCGGGATCTTTCGACTTTACCACGCCAATGGCAAAGACTTTGGCATAATCATAAAGGTAGAGATAGTCCTGAAGCATAAAAAAACGAAAACGTTCCAAGGACAGGGTTCCGTCACCGATGCCTTTGACAAAAGGATGTTCAAGATAGCCATCCCAGATCGGTTTGACGTCTTCATAAAGCAGATCAGTCAGTTTCATATCATTCCTCCGTTTGTGAAATATGGCGGGCCAACAAAAAAGCTGCAGTACAATCCTGCAGCTGAAAGGTTCGAATCAAAATAAATCCGTTGCCTGTTACGGACGGGTTCAATTGTCTTTGCTTTCCTGCGTTGGGATTATCCACATCAAGTTCAAAGGGTCGGCCATGCGGCCTCTCAGCAAAAAGCACCCCTAGCAAATTTGACTTTATTATAAAACATTTGTATACAAAAGTAAATAAGAACTTCTATTTTTTGTTAGTATGTTCCACGTTGTCCAGCAGTCTGTTTTCCTTGCGCCAGTTCTGAGGAGAGCAGCCAACGACTTTTTTGAAGGCCCGGGAAAAATTCAGCTGGTTCAGATAACCGACCTGGATGGAAATTTCATTGACAGAAAGGGTTGTATATCTTAAGAGCTCCATGGCCTTGTTCATTCGGTAATAGATGAGAAATTGCTGCGGTGTCTGGTTCAGAAGCTCTTTGAAGATTCTGGTCAGATAATTCTGATTCAGATTGCAGAAATCGGCCATATCTTTGATGGTGATACCGGCCTCCTGATAATACTGCTGAACAAAAGCAGTGGCCTCCCGGATATAGAGTTCTTTGATCTTACCTTCAACATGCGGTCTGTGACTGGCAGAAGCCCGTATCAGCAGATCCAGAAAGAGATAAAGGTGGGAGATCAGATAGTAGGAGGAGACGTTTTCACTCCGAATGATTGTCAGCATCTCCTGTTTCAGCTCTTCACCAAGCTCACGGTTTACGGCATGCCAGACTGGATTATTGCAGTCAAGACCGATGGCGGCAAGGGCATCATGACATTTAAGTCCATCGAATTCAAGCCAGCAGTATTGCCATGGATGATGACTGTCCGCAGTATAGGTCGTGATCTGGTCAGGACAGATAAGAAAGCCTGACCCCGCAGAAAGCTGATAGCTATGGGAATTGCCGTTTTTGTCGTTGGCATCCAGATTGCCCTTTCCGGAGATGATGTAGTGGAAAAGGTAGTGATTCCTGGTGGCCGGACCAAAGGAGTGATGGGGAACGCATTGTTCCATGCCGAACTGAAAAAGAGTGAGATCCATATAATGTTCATTAGGAAACAGTTTAAAAATTAATTCATGTTCGATATGATCATCTCCTTTGAAAAACTTTTGACGATTCTTTATTTCACGTGGTTTCTTTATGTCAATATTGTACATGAACTCCCGTAAAAAATCTATAGTTATATATCATTTTTACACCGAATATATCAAAAATACCTCTGAGGTGGAATTATGATATATTATCTCTAATTTTGTGCTATTTACTTCCATAGAGTGGATGTCTATAATGACTATGAAAAGAGAAAGTAAAGGATAAAAAATATAAAGAATCAATAAGAATATTTGGTGCTGCAGAACAATATACACAATCAATAATCAGGAAAATAGTTTGTCGCAAGACAATGATAATAAAAGGAGTATAAAAAATGGCCATTATTTTTTCAGAAGAACAGAAAGTATTTTCGCTGCGTACGAAAAAGACAACTTATCAGATCAAAATATCGCATCTTGGATATTTGCTGCACGTTTATTATGGAGACAGGATCGAAGATGCAGATATCAGTGAGGTGATCGTTGGTCATGATCGTGGCTTTTCGGGTAATCCGAACCAGGCAGGCAATGATCGTGCTTTTTCTCTTGATACATTGCCTCAGGAATTCACCGGTGCAGGTCTGGGCGATTACAGAGTCAGCAGTATAGATGTTCAGAATCACGACGGCAGCAATGCGTTTGACGGGCGTTATGAAAGTCATCGCATCTATGATGGGAAATACACCATGAAAGGATTGCCGGGGCTGAGAGCAGCTGAGGGAGATCATGCGGCAACTCTGGAAATCACTTTGAAGGATGATGTGACAGGTCTGCGTGTCATTCTGTGTTACGGTGTATTTGAAGAAGCAGATATTATAACGCGTACAGTGCTTGTTGAGAACGGTGGACAGGATCAGATCCTGCTCCGAAAGATCATGTCTGTGACGATGGATTATCCGGAGTCAGATTTTGATCTGATCCATTTTGATGGACGGCATGCCATGGAAAGAGAAATGCACAGAGATAAACTGGCCTTTGGACAGCTGTCTCTAGGCAGTATGAGAGGTGCATCCAGTCATCAGCATAATCCATTTGTCATACTGGCAGAAAGTGGAACGGACGAAGACAGGGGCGGATGTTTTGGCTTTTCTTTTGTATACAGCGGCAATTTTGTATGTACAGTTGAGAAGGATCAGGTTGAACAGGCCAGATTGGTTATGGGTATTCATCCTGACCGTTTTACATGGCCGATGGCACCGGGAGAAAGTTTCCAGGCACCGGAGGTGATCATGGCCTATTCCTCGGAAGGTTTGACAGGTTTGTCCCATATTTATCATGATGCATTCAGAACCGGATTATGCGACAGTCGGTTTATGAAAGAGAAACGACCGGTTCTTCTGAACAGCTGGGAGGCTTCTTATTTTGATTTTACCCATGATTCTCTTGTGGCCATGGCAAAAAAGGCAGTCGCCCTGGGGGTTGATCTGTTTGTTCTGGATGATGGATGGTTTGGAGAACGTCATGATGATACGGCGGCTCTGGGTGACTGGAATGTTAATTATGAAAAGCTCCCATATGGTCTGGATGGACTGACAAAAGAGGTCAATGCTCTGGGGCTTGAAATGGGACTTTGGGTTGAACCGGAGATGATTTCAGAGGACAGTCGTCTGTATGAACTGCATCCGGAATGGTGTCTGAAGATTCCGGGACGTCCTGTAACAAGGAGCAGATATCAGCTGGTGCTGGACCTTTCCCGACAGGATGTACAGGATTTTATCTACGATTTCCTGGACAGAACATTGAATTCAGCCAATATCAGTTATATTAAGTGGGATATGAACCGCAGTATCAGTGAAGTTTTTTCAGCACAGGCTCAAAACAATGAGATGGGAACGATTCTGCACAAATATATACTCGGATTGTATGCGATACTGGATAAGATTACCCATGCCCATCCGGATGTACTGTTTGAAGGCTGCAGCGGCGGCGGCGGACGTTTTGATGCAGGTATGCTCTGTTATCATCCGCAGATCTGGTGCAGCGATAATACAGATGCCATCAACCGTCTGAAGATTCAGTATGGTACTTCCTTTGGTTATCCGGTCTCCTCTATGGGAGCCCATGTATCTGTATGTCCGAATCATCAGACAGGCCGTACAGTTCCGCTTAAGACCAGAGGTATCGTGGCCATGAATGGTACCTTTGGCTATGAACTGGATCCGAATAAAATGACAGATGAGGAACTGGCAGAATGTAATGAAATGACACAGACATTTAAGAAATATAATGATCTGATTTTTAATGGTGATTATTACAGACTGGAAAGTCCATACAGCCGGAAAGGTTTTGCGGCATGGGCTTTTGTATCCAAAGATAAAGAAGAAGCACTGGTTAATATTGTTTTGACTGACAAAGAGGCCAACAGTGTTCAAAGATATCTGCGGTTAAAAGGAATTCAGGAAGACGCTTTTTATGAGGTTGAAGGATTGGGGTACTGCTGGTCCGGACGGGCACTGATGAAAGCGGGAATTCCGATCAATACCGGTGCGGGAGAATATGAGGCTATGCAGTATCATTTGTATAAACGTTCATTATAATCTTCATAAAGGGTAAGTATGTGTCTGAATGCCGGCTTTACGGATGCAATGCCTTTTACGGAGATAATGATATAAAGGAGGATTTTATAATGAAGAAAAAGGTAAAGGCAGCAGTCAGTCTGTTATGTTTATGCATGACACTGGCAGGGGCTCTGTCAGGCTGCGGCAAATCCGGCACGGATGCTTCGGGAAAAATCGTTGTTGAGATGATTCAGTATAAACCTGAAGCTGTGGCGATATTCGATGCCCTTGAAGAAAAATTCAATGCCACTCACGATGATATCCTGCTGAAAATTGATTCGCCAAATGATGCGATGACAATTTTAAAAACAAAATTTATCCGTGAGGATTATCCGGATATTATCGGTATCGGCGGTGATATTAACTTCTCTAACTTTCTTGATGCTGATCTTTTTATGGATATTTCTGATTATGAGGGTCTTGCAGATATCAAGGAATCGTATTTGGATATTAACAAGAATCTGGAATTTGTTCCAAAGGAAGGGGTCTATGCAGTGCCTTATATGGCCAATGCAGCTGGTATTCTGTACAATAAGGATATATTTGATGAACATGGATGGACCATTCCGACGACATGGGATGAATTCATTGTGCTTTGTGAGGAGATCCAGGCAGCAGGCATTCAGCCGCTGTATCTGGGCTATAAGGATACATGGACTTGTCTGGCACCATGGAATGCCATTGCCGTTGATCTGGCTCCGGCTGATGTATGCAGCCAGGTGAATAGAGGCGATACGACATTTGCCGAGGAATACCGTGAAGTTGCAGAGAAGGTTAAGGTATTGCTTGATTATGCGGAGCCGAATCCTGTGGCCTACAGCTATAATGATGCATGCACTGCATTTGCAAGAGGCCAGTCAGCCATGTACACCATCGGCAGCTATGCAGTTCCGCAGATCAAATCTGTCAATCCGGATATGAATATTGATTCCTTTGTATTCCCTGCCAGCAATAACCCGGAGGAAAATCTTCTGAATTCCGGTAATGACCTGGAATTTATGGTGATGAAGAACAGTGATAAAAAGGAAGCTGTTTATGAAGTACTGGATTTCCTCTATGAGGATGAAAATATTCAGATGTATCTGGATGATCAGGGTGCCGTTCCATGTAAGAAGGGTGATTTTGAACTGCCTGCTATCCTGACAGGTATGAAGGATTACATCATTGAAGGCAGATCTGCAGATTACCAGGATCATTATTATCCGAGTGAGATGTCTGTGGATGCCATGATCCAGACCTATCTGCTGGATGACAGCGAGAATGCGCTTGATACGTTCCTGAACAAATTTGATACGGACTGGAAGCGTTATAATCGTGATGTTATTACCAAGGTACAGAAATATATGGATGAACATCCGGATGCAGAATAGGAGGGAGACGGATATGAAAGAGAAAAAAGTGAATGATAAGAAGCGGACGTTCTTATTGATTACGATCCCGATGGTTGCGCTGTTCTTCCTGTTCAATACGCTGCCGCTGATTCGAGGCTTTATTTACAGCTTTACCAATTTCAGAGGTTATGGCGAGTATGATTGGGTAGGACTGAGAAACTACATCGATCTGTTTACAGATGCCAGAGTTGGCAAATCCTATCTGTTTACGGTTAAATATGCATTGGCCTGTACGATTTTGTCCAATGTGATCAGTCTGATTCTGGCCCTTGGCCTGAACAGCAGGATTAAAGGCAAGAGTATTCTGCGAGGCATCTATTTCATTCCAAATGTTCTTGGAAGTCTTGTTGTCGGTTATATTTTCGGATTCTTCTTTACCTATATCCTGCCGGCAGTAGGGCAGAAGCTGGGTATTGGATTCTTAAGTTCCAGTATGCTGGCTGGTACAGGTACAGCGTGGATTGCCATCGTTATCGTTGGCGCATGGCAGGCCATAGCGACCAATACGATCATCTTTATATCCGGTCTGCAGACAGTTCCGGAGGATGTTTATGAAGCCGGAGCCATTGACGGTGCAACGGGCTGGCAGCGCTTCTGGAAACTGACCTTCCCGCTCATTATACCTTTCTTCACCATTAATATGGTGCTTTCAATGAAGAACTTCCTGATGGTATTCGACCAGATCATGGCATTGACCAAGGGCGGTCCTTCCCAGAGTACGGAATCTATTTCCTATCTGATCTATCAGAACGGTATGAGCGGCGGTCAGTTTGGTTTCCAGAGTGCGAATGCCTTTGTATTCTTTGTGGTCATTGTGGCTATATCCGTTGCCCAGATGAGATTCATGAATAAGAAGGAGGAACAGTTATAATGAAAGCTAAAAATGAAAGAACAAACTGGCCTGTAACCATATTATTGATTGCCGGCTGTATAACAGTCTTCTTCCCACTTTACATGGCCATCATGATTGCATTTAAGAAACCGAGTGAGATGACCAATGATATCGCGGGTGCGTTGTCTCTGCCTTCATCATGGAGCTTTGAGAACTTTGCGGAAGCAATGCGGGTGACGGATTTCTGTCATTCCCTTGGCAACAGCTTACTGATTACCATTATCACAGTTGTTCTGGCAATCCTTCTGCATTCTGTACTGGCCTATGCCATTGGCAGAAGCATGGCCAATTCCAAAGGCTACAAATTCATTTATTACTATATTGTATCCGGTATGTTTGTGCCATTTGCCATTCTGATGATGCCTCTGGTCAAACAGACGGCACAGATGGGACTTGATAACCGCGCAGGTGTTATTATCCTTTACCTGGTATTTTATATGCCGATCAATCTGTTGCTTTATACCGGTTATCTGAAAAATATTCCGATGGCCCTTGAAGAGGCTGCTTATGTGGACGGCGCAACGACATGGTATATGTTCTGGCATATTATCTTCCCGATGATGAAGCCGATGCATGCAACAGTCGCTGTTCTGACAGCGCTGGCCGTTTGGAATGACGTTATGACGCCGCTGGTTATCATGGGCGGTACGGAAATGAACACACTGCCGCTGGCACAGCTGAATTTCCAGACTCAGTTCGGTACAAATTACAATCTTGCATTTGCATCCTACCTGCTTGCATTATTGCCGATTCTCATTTTCTATGTGATCTGTCAGAAACAGATTATCAATGGTGTGGCAACTGGCGCAGTAAAATAGCGATAATTGAATTGACTAAAGGCAAATAAATGCCGATACAAAAACCCTTCGGATACACAGACCGGATACAGATTGGCGGTCAGGTTTTCTGAAGGGTTTTTGTTTTCATTATGTCGCAGCCAGGATGACTCGGGATAGTAGTTCATCTGCTTTGCAGACCCGAATCCCGCGCCAGGACTAGCGAGCGATGTACTAGTCTATGATTTGAGGCAAAAGAGTTCTGAAATAGTCTTCAGTTCATTCGGATTTGTTTTATACCAGTTCATAAAATCCAATCCGCTTTTGGCAACGGTCCGGCCAAGCACCACAAGAAAATCCGGAATATCTTTTTCGAGCAGGACTCCCAGTTCCTGTCCCATAATCTCATTGCCCTGATATTCATTGCCTCCGGCATAGAGCATGTAGCCGGGCTCGGACCGGCCATTGATGAATTTGCCTGCGCCGCGGAAACCGATGATGCCTGTCTGGTGAGTGCCGCAGGAGGAAGGACAGCCGGAGATATGCATCTGAGGCAGCGCATTGCCGGGAATATCGGCCTGCCGGACAGCCTGGATACATGAAGACAGAAGCGTCTGAGAATCCCGCAGACCGATCTGGCAGATAGATGCGCCGATGCAGCTGACGGAGGCTTCGAATGGTGTTTCGGCTCCGCCGGAAGTGATGGACAGCACGTTTCCGATTACAGCTTCTGTCAGATTGATGATATAGGCAGTCTGGTCCGGTGCCAGACGAATTTCGACATTTTGCATTTGATCAAGCATATCTGTCAGCTGGCAGAACTTATCCGGATCGGGATGCCCGCCGATGGGATGCCAGTAAACGGTATAGAGTCCCTGCTGTTTTTGTTCTATGATTCGGGGATGGGACAGGACGGTTCCTTTTATGCTATTATTTTGAAGCCCGACAGGCTGAGAGATGGATAAGGTTTCAGGGTCAATGCGGAGATTTTCCCCGGATGCCATGACTTCGGCCAGTTTTGTCTGATAGGCTTGGGTGTATTTTTTCGGACCGCCAAGGGCTTCCTGCATATAGCGCGTGCGGGCTTTTCCGCGATTTTCATAATTGCCCCAGGTGATAAATGTGAGCCACATGGCTTTAATGTAATAGAGAATCATGGAAGGATCCACAGCCTCGGCTACCTTTACGCCAAAGAGAGGATTTTTGCCCAGCCCACCGGCACTGTATATGTCGAAGAGACCGTCTTTTCTGGCGGCAAAGCCCAGGTCGCGGTAGGTGGCATGGGTCAGGTTGGCAGCGGAATTGGAGAACCCCACCTTCAATTTGCGGGGCATTTTTGGAGCTTTGAGAAAAGAAAGAAGATAATCTCCGGCGACTTCGGCCCACGGGAGAACATCAAAGTATTCGCCTTTTTCAACACCGGAAAGGGGAGAGCACATGACATTTCTCGGGTAATCGCCGCCTCCTCCCATGGTGACGATATCGACATTCAGAGCCTCATCAATGATGCTGCATATGGTGTCGCTATCAAGATCATGGAGCTGTATGGTCTGGCAGGTGGTGAAATGGATTCTTCTGGTATGATGGCGGCGGATGGTATCTGCCACGAAGGACAGGCGTTCCTTAGTGAGGCGTCCGGCAGGTATCCGGAGACGAAGCATACCGGTTTCTCCGCTTCGCTGAGCATAACTGCCATAGAAACCGGAGAGGCCCTTATAGTCCGCTTTGCTCATTTCTCCGGCATAAAATGCAGCGGATTTTTCGCGGAATTCGGGTAAATCTTCTTTTAAAGACTGGATATCAGTTGATTTCATAAAAAGACACTCCTCTTGTATTAAGAGAGGAGTGTGATGCTGTCTCCCACATGGATGGTGCCCTCGCGGATGACCTTTGTAAAAATTCCCTGGGTCGGCATGATACATTTGCCAACCTTTTGCTGGATGGCACAGCCCTTGTGGCATTCTTTGCCGATCTGGGTGACTTCCTGAACAGTCTCACCGATCTGCAGGCGAGTCCCCACAGGAAGCTCATAGAGGCAGATGCCGCTGGTGGTAAGATTCTCGGCAAATTGTCCCGGAATCAGACCGTCGATACCCATCTCTGTCATCAGATCGATGCTCTCCTGAGCCAGCAGGCTGATCTGACGGTGCCAGTTGCCGGCATGGGCATCGCCCACAATACCGTGATCACATTTACAGAGGGCGGAATCGACGGGAGTCTTTACCACACCCTTCTCTCTGGATATATTAATCGATATTATTGTTCCCTGAATCATAAAAAAACCTCACTATAATTGAATAAAATGTCCCGACTTTCCTCCGTCTTTTTCGACAACCCGGATGTCGGTGATACGCATTCCGCGGTCGACGGCTTTGCACATGTCGTAAATTGTTAAAGCAGCTGCAGATACTGCATGAAGCGCTTCCATTTCAACACCGGTCTGTCCTGTTGTCTTGACGGATGCACGGATATGAATGGCATGCTTTTCATCGTCTGTTTCAAAATTCATGTCGATACCTGTCAGCATCAGCGGATGGCACATGGGAATGATATCCGGGGTGTGCTTGGCGGCCATGATCCCTGCCACCTGTGCCACAGCCAGAACATCCCCCTTTTTCACCCGGCCTTCTTTAATAAGGGACAGCGTCTCCGGCTGCATATAGATACTGCCTGCAGCAACGGCGATCCGGTGGGTGACAGCCTTATCGGAAACATCGACCATACGGGCACGGCCCTGATCGTTCATATGTGTAAGAGACATTATCGTCATCCTTTCCAGTTTATTTCTTCTGCTATTATGCCATCTGATAAAGGAAAAAGCAAGGGGAGTCATATATTCTAAAATATTTAAAAACTTTCTCCGGATGGTATTGATTTTATAAATTGAAGGCTATACAATAAAAAAGATGCCGGACGGCAGATTTTTACAATGTTTTTAACGGTTAATGACTGATAGATATGAAGGAGGCATGCCATATGGCAAAGATTGATATTATTTCAGGTTTCCTGGGTGCAGGAAAGACAACATTGATTAAGAAGCTTCTGGAAGAGGCTTTCAAGGGTCAGCAGGTCGTGCTGATCGAGAATGAATTTGGTGAGATTGGTATTGACGGCGGTTTTCTGAAGGATGCGGGCATCAATATTACAGAGATGAATTCCGGCTGTATCTGCTGTTCTCTGGTTGGTGACTTTGGTACAGCTTTGAAAGATGTTATTGCAAAGTTCCATCCGGACAGAGTTATCATCGAACCGTCAGGCGTAGGTAAATTATCCGATGTTATCAAGGCAGTACAGGGTGTTGCGCAGGATGCGGATATTGAGCTGAACAGCCTTGTAACAGTTGCCGATGCCAATAAGTGCAAAATGTACATGAAGAATTTTGGTGAGTTTTACAATAATCAGGTGGAGAGCGCCCATACGATTGTTCTCAGCCGTACTCAGAATGTGAAACAGGACAAGCTGGAAGCATGTGTGGCTTTGCTCAGGGAGCATAATAAAGATGCTGCTATCATTACAACACCATGGGATGATCTGACAGGCGTGCAGCTTCTGGCAGCAATGGAGAAGCCGGTTTCCCTGGCGGATATGATCATGGAGGAAGAGGAGATCTGCCCTGTATGCGGTCATCATCATGACCACGAGCACCATGACCATGATGAGCATGACCATGAGCATCATCACCATGACCACGATGAGCATGACCATGAGCATCATCACCATGACCACGATGAGCATGATCACGAGCATCATCACCACGACCACGATGAGCATGACCATGAGCATGAGCATCATCATGACCATGATGACCACTGCGGATGCGGTCATAAGCATGATCACGACCATCACCACCATCATGCGGATGAGGTATTTACAAGCTGGGGTAAGGAAACACCGCGAAAATATACAAAGGATGAAGTTGAAAGCATCCTGAAGTCTTTGTCTGAGAGCGATGAGTATGGTGTGATCCTTCGTGCCAAGGGCATGCTTCCGAGCGCGGACGGTACATGGATCTATTTTGATATGGTACCGGAAGAGTACGAGATCCGTGAAGGCCAGCCGGAGTATACAGGCCGCCTCTGTGTGATTGGTTCCAAAATTGATGAGGCGAAGCTGGAGAAGCTTTTTCTGCTGTAACAATAAAAGCATCAATTGAATAATTAGTAAAATAGCTCATGTTTTTCTAATTCGAGGAACATGGGCTTTTTTGCGCTTGCTATATAAATATTTTTTAAAAATTTTATTTATTAATTGTATTTATATGCTATCATATAGAAGATATTTGATTTTACTTGCGAAATTAGCAAAGTCGATAAGAAAGAATGGTGATAGATATGGATAAGCTGGAAGTACCTGTATATTTGATTACGGGGTTCCTTGAAAGTGGTAAGACATCTTTTTTACAGGAGATTTTTGAGAGCGGAGAGTTCGCTGATGGAGATAAAGGTCTTTTTATCAGCTGTGAGGAAGGCGAGGTCGAGATCGACGAGAAGGTAACGCTGGCCTGCAATATTGATACAGTGACACTGGAAGATGAAGAAGAACTGACAGCGGAATTTCTGGAGAACTGTAGGAATGTCTACAGACCAAAGCGTGTATTTGTAGAATATAATGGCATGTGGGATCCGGATACGATTCTGAATGTGGATATGCCAAAGGGATGGGATATTTACCAGATTGTAACCATGGTAGATGCCAGCACATTTGCGGTTTATTTGAATAACATGAAATCAATTATCGGGAATATGATCAAATGCACGGAACTGGTTATCTTCAACCGCTGTTCTGAGGAACAGGATCTGCCTATGTTCCGTCGGAATGTCAAGGCGCTGAATTCTAATATTCAGATGATGTTCGAACATAAGGATGGCAGGATGATTGAACTTGGCAAGGATATTCCTCCATATGATCTGAATGCGGATATTATTGAAATCCGGGATGAGGATTATGGCATCTGGTATATGGATGCGGCCGATGACCGTGAACGTTACGATGGTAAAACTGTCAGGTTTAAGGGAAGAGTGATGAAGAACCGCAAGTTCCCAAAAGGATATATGGTGCCGGGCAGAAAGGCTATGACCTGCTGTGCGGATGATATCCGTTTTATTGGTTTTTTGTGTAAGACTGCTCGGATCGATGATGTAAGGAATGGCCAGTGGGTGATGATAACAGCTAAAATAAAATACGAGAAGCGCCGGGAATATGGCGGCATAGGTCCTGTGCTTTATGCGACACAGCTGACACCTTCAGAAAAACCGGAAGAAGAACTGGTTTATTTTAATTAACAGTATGATAATCAGATCAGGAAGATAACGGGGGTGCAGTGACTGCACCCCCGCTTGTCTTTTTATACAGGGAGGATGAAAAAATCATGTCTTTTGAATTAAAACAGTATAATCCACCGGATTTTACACAGAAGTTTCTCAGGGAGGCTCCGGATGCCTGCCTGGAGCCGGCTCCCTTCGATACAGTGGCGCCGGAGAACTTTCATGCTATGAGTATCTATCCGGAATACTTTAAGATTCACGGAGAATGGCTTTTAGCTGAAGAGAGCCGTATGGACTGTGTGGCTGTCTATGAGGACGGCAGGATTTATGTGAGAGAATTTCGTCACATCAGGAAGGGGGATCTGGTGGTAACTGGCAGAACTGAAGATGCCAGTGAAGGCATCTATGTCTACCCGTATGGTTTTGGAAAGCTGGATGCTAAAAAGGAAATTTTTGCATTTAGACAGACCCGTTCAAGGGAAACTGCTTTCTCCAGGGATTATGATGAGCTTTATGAGCTTCTTAATTATGAAAAAGAGCATGGGAATATTCTCTGGGTCATGGGACCGGCTTTTTCTTTTGACGCAGATGCCCGGAATGCTTTTTCCAAGCTGATCGCCAATGGCTATGTGGATGGTCTGATGGCAGGGAATGCACTGGCGGTACATGATCTGGAGGGCGCTTATCTGAATACGGCGCTGGGTCAGGATATCTATACCCAGGAAAGTATGGAAAATGGACATTATCATCATCTGAGCACGATCAATCGTGTCAGGGGCTGTGGTTCCATAGAGAACTTTATTAAAGAGGAGCATATTGACAACGGAATTATTTATAATTGTGTCAAGTATGGCGTGCCTTATGTGCTTGCCGGATCTATCAGGGATGATGGACCACTGCCGGAGGTTTATGGCAATGTTTACGAGGCTCAGGATGCTATGCGTCATTGTGTGAGAAAAGCAACAACGGTTATCTGCCTTGCGACGATGCTGCATACGATTGCGACTGGCAATATGACACCTTCCTACCGTGTGCTGCCTGATGGAACTGTCAGAGAGGTCTATTTCTATTGTGTGGATATCTCTGAATTTACAGTTAACAAGCTGTCAGATAGAGGAAGTTTGTCTGCGCACGGTATTGTTACCAATGTACAGGATTTTGTGACCAATGTGTGCAAGGGTGTGGGAATACCCTTATAAGAGAAAAGGGGTGTATGATGAGCGAAAAAATCGTTTTTTGTAAAGGCGGAGGCTGCACGGCAAAATTAGGATCCGGTGTTTTGAGCCGGGTATTGGAGAAGTTGCCCAAAGGGCCTCTGGATGAGAAGCTGATGGTTGGCTATGACAGCCGGGATGACGCTGCAGTTTATCGTATTTCGAATGATACGGCTATTGTGCAGACACTGGATTTTTTTCCGCCTATGGTGGATGATCCGTATACATTCGGGAAAATAGCGGCAGCTAATGCGCTCAGTGATATTTATGCCATGGGAGGCGAGGTGAAAACGGCCCTGAATATTGTCTGTTTTCCGGAGAACATGGATCTGAATATTCTGGGAGAGATTATGCGGGGCGGTTCTGAGAAGGTTATTGAAGCAGGAGGAATACTGGCCGGCGGACATTCCATTGCAGACAGTGATGTCAAATATGGTCTGTCTGTTATGGGTGTTATCCATCCGGACAGGGTACTGACCAATAATAATGGGCATCCGGGGGATAAACTGATATTGACAAAAAAGCTGGGTGTGGGCATTATCTGTACAGCCAATCGTGTGGGAGAGGCTTCAGCAGAAGCTATGGAGGAGGCCATAGCTTCTATGACGACACTGAACAAGTATGCTGCAGAAATCTGCCGCAAATATGATGTTCATGCTTGTACGGATGTGACAGGTTTCAGTTTTCTGGGGCATCTTCATGAGATGCTGGATGGGAGGCTGGCATGTCAGATTGAATCAGCGAAGGTGCCTGTTATTGAAGAAGCTCACCATCATGCTGACGAATTTTTACTGACAGCTGCAGGACAGAGGAACCGGAATCATGTGGGAAGTCATGTGACATTTAAAGACATTTCATTTTCCATGGAAGAAATCCTGTTTGACCCACAGACATCGGGAGGGCTTCTGATGGCGGCAGCTGCAGATGAGGCCGAAAAACTGGAGGCTGAACTGCGGTCAGCGGGTATGCCTGCCCGGATCGTGGGTACTCTGACAGAGAAAAATGATACTGAGCGTGAAATTGTGGTATATTAAATCGACAAAAATTTAAGGAGGATGTGTGATTATGCTTAAGCTGGTAGATGCCATGGGCGATGCCTGCCCAATACCTGTTGTAAAAACAAAAAATGCCATTAAAGAACTGGATGGTGCAGGTGTGGTTGAAACACTGGTGGACAATGAAATTGCAGTGCAGAATCTGACGAAGATGGCACAGCAGAAAAAATATGGCGTCAGATCTGAAAAACTGGGTGAGAACCAATACAGAGTTATTATGACAATCGGAGAAGCAGAAGGCGAGGCTGACAGCTCGGCGGTGGATCTTCCTGATGATGCACCGGTATGCATTCCGGATGCAAGAAAGCGCAGTACGGTCGTTGTAATTTCATCTTCCTGTATGGGTACGGGTAATGATGAACTGGGTGCCGTTCTCATGAAGGGATTTATCTATGCGCTGTCTCAGCAGGAAGAGCTTCCGACGACGATTCTGTTCTATAATGGCGGCGCAAAGCTGACCTGTGAAGATGCTCCAACGCTGGAAGATCTGAAATCGCTGGAAGCTCAGGGTGTAGAGATTCTGACCTGCGGCACGTGCCTGAATCATTACGGACTGACGGATAAGCTGCAGGTGGGCGGCGTAACCAATATGTATGTTATTGCCGAGAAAATGACCCAGGCAGGTCTTATTGTTAAACCATAAATGGCAGGATATCATACAGGTGAAATAGACGATGCGTAAAAAGAGAAAATATGTCATATTGACATTTGCCACCACAACGTCTGCCATGGCTATGGAGAAACAATGTGGTATCAGACAGATTCCCGGCCGGCTGATTCCTCTTCCGGGAGAAATAAGTGCCGGCTGCGGTCTGGCCTGGCGGATGCTGCCGGAGGAATATGAAAATTTTCAGGCTCAGCTTGAGGAGACGGGGCAGAAATTCCAGCAGATCGTTGAACTGGAACTGTAAATGAAAAATTTCTTTACTTTTTTGAAAATAATGTGGTATAATTGCAGACGCAATGAGCAGCTTTATGCGTAAGTCCGATTGTGGAGATTTACGGAAGGCTGCTCATTTTTTGTATAAAAAAATGAGCGGTTTCTGAATGTTATTTTCATAAAGGAGGAGTTTGTTTTATGTCTGAACAACAAGTTAAATTGTGGAATAAGGATTTTGTTCTGATTATTATCATCAATTTCCTTGTTTTCATGAATCATCTGATGATTATTTCTACATTCCCGTTTTATATCGAGTATCTGGGCGGTTCTGAAGCTGTTGCAGGTATGGCTGCGGCTCTGTTCTCGATTATTGCTGTCGTATGCCGTCCGCTCATAGGCTGGATGCTGGATAATGGCAGGAGAAAGGTTATCCTGATTATCGGTTTGTGTGGTATGCTGCTGATGCCTCTGGGGTATCTGGTATCAGCTATTCTTTTCCTGGCATTTGTCTGCCGTATGGTTCACGGAGCGGCCCTGGCATGCTCCAATACGTCTACATCCACCATTGCAACGGATATCATTCTAAAGCCTCGTTTTGCGGAAGGTATGGGTATGTTTGGCCTGGCAACGGCGTTGGCACCGGCCTGCGCACCGGCCTTGGGATTGTCTATTATGGAGAGCATGGGATTTACAACACTGTTTGTGTTCGCGGCAATTTCTGTTGCCATCGCTCTGGTTCTGTTTATGCTTCTGAAGACGCCGAAGATTGAGGTCGAGAAGAAACCTTTGAATATAAAAGGGCTTCTGGATAAAGATGCATTGCCTGCTTCAGCAACGGCCCTTGTATTCATGCTGACCTACGGAGCACTGGAGAACTTTACGGCTAAATTTGCGGCAGAAGAAAATCTGCCAGGCGGCGGTATATTCTTTGCCATTATGGCAGTGGCCATCGCTCCGCCGGAGAGAAGAGGAAGTGCCAATTCTACGTTCCTCTGCGCCTATGATATAGGTATCGGTGTCGGCGGCGGTATTGCCGGAACACTGATTTCATCCTTTGGATATCATCAGATGTTTGCCATGATGACTGTATTTAATGTCCTTTCTATTGTAATCTATGTGCTGTTCGGGAAAAATCATCCGTCATCCTTTACATATAGGAAGGAACACGGAATGGAATAAAATTTTATGAACAGTTCAGTCTTTTTAAATTGCATACAATTTTTTTGAAAAATATTGACAAGCATAAAGCGCTTTGTTATACTATACAAGTGTGCGCGAATAAACGTGTATACATCGTTATGTCAATAACGGCAACCAGTTTATTTTATTACCAGGAGGTGAAAATAATGCCAACATTTAACCAGTTAGTAAGAAAAGGAAGACAGACTGTTGAGAAGAAATCCACAGCACCTGCTCTGCAGAAGAGCTACAACTCCCTTCACAAGAAATCATCTGATTTATCATCACCACAGAAGAGAGGTGTTTGTACTGCTGTTAAGACAGCTACTCCTAAGAAACCTAACTCAGCTCTTAGAAAGATCGCCAGAGTTCGTTTGTCAAACGGAATCGAAGTAACAAGCTACATTCCAGGTGAAGGTCATAACCTTCAGGAGCATAGCGTTGTTCTGATCAGAGGTGGTCGTGTAAAGGACTTACCAGGTACAAGATACCATATCATCAGGGGTACACTCGATACAGCTGGTGTTGCTAAGAGAAGACAGGCCCGTTCCAAATACGGTGCTAAGAGACCAAAAGACGCTAAGAAATAAGAGTTTTCACAGGTTTATACTATTTGCGACGAATGTAGCATTATTTTACCGCAGTATAAGGTTGCGATTTAAGATAGAATTACAATTCGAGCGCGAACACATAGTCAGACTACGTGAGTACCCAAGATTGAATAATCTATAAGGAGGGAAGTAACGTGCCAAGAAAAGGACATATCCAGAAGAGAGACGTATTGGCTGATCCGATTTACAACAGCAAGGTCGTAACAAAGCTTATCAACAACATCATGCTTGATGGTAAGAAAGGCGTTGCTCAGAAGATTGTATACGGAGCATTTGACAGAATCGCCAATAAGACAGGCAAGGAAGCTCTCGAGGTTTTCGAAGAAGCTATGAACAATATCATGCCTGTTCTTGAGGTTAAGGCAAGACGTATCGGTGGTGCCACATATCAGGTACCGATCGAAGTAAGACCAGAGAGAAGACAGGCTCTGGCTCTGAGATGGCTCACTGTATATTCTCGTAAGAGAGGTGAGAAGACTCAGGAAGAGAGACTTGCCAATGAAATTATGGATGCTGCAAACAACACAGGTGCAGCAGTTAAGAAAAAAGAAGACATGCACAAAATGGCAGAGGCCAACAAGGCATTCGCTCATTACAGATGGTAATCTGTTTTTAGCTGTGGCTTAGCTGAGAAAAGGAGGAATTATCCTTGGCTGGAAGAGAATATCCATTAGAGAGAACCAGAAATATCGGTATTATGGCTCATATTGATGCTGGTAAGACAACGACAACTGAACGTATCTTATATTATACCGGTATTAATTATAAGATTGGTGATACTCATGAAGGTACTGCTACCATGGACTGGATGGCCCAGGAACAGGAAAGAGGTATCACAATCACTTCTGCTGCTACAACATGTCACTGGACTCTGCAGGAAAATGGCAAACCAAAGCCGGGCGCTTTGGAGCACCGTATCAATATCATTGATACACCGGGACACGTAGACTTTACAGTTGAGGTTGAACGTTCCCTTCGTGTACTTGATGGTGCTGTTGGTGTTTTCTGTGCCAAAGGTGGTGTTGAACCACAGTCTGAGAATGTATGGCGTCAGGCTGACACATACAATGTACCAAGAATGGCTTTCATCAACAAGATGGATATCCTTGGTGCCAATTTCTACGGTGCTGTTGAGCAGATCAAGACAAGATTAGGCAAGAATGCAATCTGCATTCAGCTGCCAATCGGCAAGGAAGATGAATTCAAAGGAATCATCGACCTGTTTGAAATGAAAGCATACATTTACAATGATGAAAAGGGCGATGACATTTCCATCATTGATATTCCTGAAGATATGGCTG
The DNA here is from genome assembly GCA_016297495.1 of Coprococcus sp. GTDB lineage: Bacteria > Bacillota > Clostridia > Lachnospirales > Lachnospiraceae > Coprococcus_A. The sequence goes on along the minus strand of JAEDGN010000030.1, from coordinate 2,529 downwards.
ATGACGCAGAACTTTATCATACAGAACTTGTTGAGAAGATCTGTGAATTAGATGACGATTTAATGATGGCTTACCTTGAAGGTGAAGAACCATCTGTTGATGAGTTAAAGGCCGTATTGAGAAAAGCAACATGTGAATGTGCTGCTGTTCCTGTATGCTGTGGTACAGCTTACAGAAACAAAGGTGTTCAGAAGCTTCTGGATGCTGTTGTTGAATTTATGCCATCACCATTGGACATCCCTGCTATTAAGGGTGTTGACATGGATGGCAACGAAGTTGAGAGACATTCTTCTGATGAAGAGCCTTTCTCTGCTCTGGCGTTCAAGATTATGACAGACCCATTCGTTGGTAAGCTGGCATTCTTCCGTGTATACTCCGGTACGCTGAATTCCGGTTCATATACACTGAACTCAACAAAGGGCAAAAAAGAACGTGTTGGCCGTATCCTTCAGATGCATGCCAACAAGAGAACAGAATTGGATAAGGTTTATTCCGGTGATATCGCTGCTGCTGTAGGCTTTAAGGTTACATCAACAGGTGATACGATCTGTGATGAACAGCATCCGGTTATTCTGGAATCCATGGAATTCCCAGAACCTGTTATCGAGCTTGCCATCGAGCCTAAGACAAAAGCAGGCCAGGGCAAGATGGGTGAGGCTTTAGCAAAGCTTGCTGAAGAAGACCCTACATTCAGAGCTCATACAGATCCGGAGACAGGCCAGACAATCATTGCAGGTATGGGCGAGCTCCATCTGGAGATCATTGTTGACCGTCTGCTCCGTGAATTTAAGGTAGAGGCAAACGTTGGTGCACCTCAGGTTGCATACAAAGAGACATTTACAAAGGCTGTTGATGTTGACAGCAAGTACGCTAAACAGTCCGGTGGTCGTGGTCAGTATGGTCATTGTAAAGTGCACTTTGAGCCAATGGATGCCAATGGTGAAGAACTGTTCAAGTTTGATTCCACAGTTGTCGGCGGTGCTATTCCTAAGGAATATATCCCTGCTGTCGGCGAAGGTATCGAAGAGGCTGCTAAGGCCGGTATCCTTGGTGGATTCCCGGTACTTGGTATCCATGCTACAGTATTTGATGGTTCTTACCATGAAGTCGATTCAAGTGAAATGGCATTCCACATTGCCGGTTCCATGGCTTTCAAGGAAGCTATGCACAAGGCTGGTGCCGTACTGCTTGAGCCGATCATGAAAGTTGAAGTTACGATGCCTGAAGAGTACATGGGTGATATCATCGGTGATATCAACTCACGTCGTGGCCGTATCGAAGGTATGGAAGATATCGGCGGCGGTAAGATGGTTAAGGCTTATGTTCCGCTTGCTGAGATGTTCGGTTACTCCACAGATCTGCGTTCCAGAACACAGGGGCGTGGTAACTACTCCATGTTCTTTGAAAAATATGAACCGGTTCCGAAGTCCATTCAGGAAAAGGTACTGAATACTAAAACAGGAAAATAGTCCTAAAAGCTTTTATAAGCTGTGGACTATGAATTGTCAAAATAATTAAAATTAGGCTTGAATATATGCAGGAAATGCAATATAATCGTAATTAGCCGAGTTAAAAAATAATAAAAAATCTGTCTCTCTCCGACGGGAGAGAGACGCCTATAAAAGGAGGACGTTATAATGGCTAAAGCTAAGTTTGACAGAAGCAAACCACATTGTAATATTGGTACAATCGGTCACGTTGACCACGGCAAGACAACTTTAACAGCTGCTATCACAAAAGTATTAGCAGAAAGAGTTGCCGGTAACGAAAAAGTAGATTTCGAAAATATCGATAAAGCTCCAGAAGAAAGAGAACGTGGTATCACAATCTCTACAGCTCACGTTGAGTACCAGACAGAGAAACGTCATTATGCACACGTTGACTGCCCAGGACATGCTGACTACGTTAAGAACATGATCACAGGTGCTGCTCAGATGGATGGCGCTATCCTCGTTGTTGCTGCTACTGATGGTGTTATGGCTCAGACAAAAGAGCATATCCTTCTTTCCCGTCAGGTAGGTGTACCTTACATCGTTGTATTCATGAACAAGTGCGATATGGTAGACGATGAAGAGCTTCTTGAGTTAGTAGAAATGGAAATCACAGAAGTCCTTGAAGAGTATGAGTTCACAGATTGCCCAATCATCCAGGGTTCCGCTCTGAAGGCTCTTGAAGATCCATCAAGCGAATGGGGCGACAAGATCATGGAGTTAATGGATACTGTTGACAGCTATATCCCAGATCCACAGCGTGATACAGATAAGCCATTCCTTATGCCGGTAGAGGACGTATTCTCCATCACAGGTCGTGGTACAGTTGCTACAGGCCGTGTAGAGAGAGGTACATTACATCTTTCTGAAGAAGTTGAAATCGTAGGTGTTAAGGAAGAAAAACGTAAAGTTGTTGTAACTGGTATCGAAATGTTCCGTAAGCTTCTTGATGAGGCTCAGGCTGGTGATAACATCGGTTGTCTGCTTCGTGGTGTTCAGAGAACAGAAATCGAAAGAGGACAGGTTCTTGCTAAACCAG